>JAITDV010000130.1 GCA_031282385.1 Planctomycetaceae bacterium
TGTTCGGACATGAAACCAACTTTTCCGCGCGGAACGCCGACGTTGACTTCCATAATGATAACGCCGCCGATACCTTGTTGTTTCATTGATTCGAGATCGGCGGTAATACCTTCTTTTGAAAGGTTGCCGTCCATGATGAACCAATACACCCAAGGACGCGCCGAATCCGGCGGTGCTTGGAACAACGAAAATTCCGCCGCCGATAAAATGGAACCGGCAAGAAAAAACAAAATCGCACAAAAAATGTTCTTTGACATAAATGTCCCTTTCTTTTTCATAATTGATTTTTTATTAGACCTTTTCGCTAACCTGTAGGAGACCACCCCTGACCCCTCCGAAGAAGGAGAATTATTCGCCTATCTCGGAGGCGTCTTCTTATTCCCCTCCTTCGGAGGGGTTAGGGGTGGTCTCGGAGGAGTTAAAGGCGGTTTTTTGTTGTAGTTTTTTTGTTGCGTTGATGTATTTTCAGGTTAGAGAAAAGGTCTATTATAAAAATCATCCAAGTTAAATTGTTCCTGTAAACATTTTCTAACTCTGCCGATTGCAGCAGGTCAGTAAATAACATTCAGCATAAGATAATATTTTAAGATGAAAAAAACAAGTACCGGAAGTAACTATTCAGTCGTAGGGTTCAATTATTTACGAAAAGGGAATTAGGGATTAGGAACAAAGCAGACAAAAACGCGACGCTCTAAATTAAGGGTTGGAATATTAGAGGTGTTCGTAAAACGATGTTGTCCCGCGCGGATTTATTGGGCTTGGCGAACAGAATAGTTGATGACAAGAAACACACGGCTGAATGGATACCTTCGAACACCAATAGACTTTTTCGCTAACCTGTAGGAGACCACCCCTGATCCCTCCGAAGGAGGGGAATTATTCGCCTCTCTCGGAGGCGTCTTCTTATTCCCCTCCTTCGGAGGGGTTAGGGGTGGTCTCGGAGGAGTTAAAGGCGGTTTTTTGTTGCGTTGATGTATTTTTAGGTTAGAGAAAAGGTCTAATCTTACACGACTGAATAGTTACAAATTTTAATTAAAGGCAACTTCTAAAAAACTATTTTTGACGGAATTATCGAAATTTTCAGGATAGACAAATTTAGACAATAAATTTATTTTATCCACGAATTGACACAAATTTACACAAATTATTTAATTCGTGATCTTTCGTGAAAATTCGCGGACAAAATGAGTTTTTAGAAGTTACCTAAATTTAGTTGTGTGATTGACTGGTATTTTTAAGTTGTTAAAATGACCTTCAAAATTGTGCATTAGTTTATAGTGAGCCTGACTGATCAACAACAATAAATTTAATGCCGATTTTGAACTAACAATGTTTTCACTTGTTCACAATTTAGTTTTTGGTTTTGAGAGTTTGCATAAATGTTTTTGAGTTGCAGACTTCTATACTTTTTTGACTGTAAATTATGTGACTCAAGAGCGTAAAAACCTGTTTTCCGATAGGTAAGCAGGCAGCAAAGGAAATTTGAAGTGTAAACGGTTTAAAGTGTGTTTGTTAATTTTGTGTTACCATTTTCTTACTCCTTTACATAAATTTAAGGAATATTCACATGTTGGAATTTTTTTCTTCAAATGTTCGGATTGTTAATTCCGAGCGTGCAGCTCAAGAGTGTATTGAAGTTGCTTTTCCCAATGGTGTTTCGGCGAATTGCCGAGCCATCATATTCAACGCGACATTGGGACATAAACTTGATAAAGTTGCCGATGCTTTGCACAAGATGATTCCTTCGGTTCCGGTATTTGGTGCATCCGGTTGCGGAGTTACTGGACGTGAAGGTGTTGGCGAATCGATGAATGAGTTGGCAATCATGGCAATTTGCGGAGTAGAGAAAGAACTTGCTTCCACCGCAGTTTCTGGGATTTACGGGCATAACTCTTACGAAAAAGGATTAGAACTTGCGCAACAACTCAAAAAACAAAATGCCGGAATTAATGTTATCTATTTGCTCTGTTCGGGAATTGATATTGACAATTCGCTTGTTTTAAAAGCGTTTGTTAATACTTTCGGCGAAGAGGTAACTATTTTTGGCGGTACTTCTTCAGATAACATGCGCGGTGTACGCAGCTACCAATTTCACGATAACGTGTTGAGCGAACACGATGCGTGGGCTGTTGGTTTTGCAGATACTACGCTTAAAAATATTACGCGTGCAACACACGGTTTTACTGCTTACGGTGAACCGATGGTTGTTACCAAAGCAGAAGGAAACCGTATTATTGAATTAAATGGTCGCGGCGCGTGGTCAGAATACACAGGGAAATTGTCCAAACCTTCAAACTCCACTTGCGGCGATACTATTCCGATTGGTGCATTGGCGGAAGAATTACCGCCGGAACTTGCCAAAGAATACGGTAATCAGCACATTTTACGCGTAATTACAAAACACGACGGCGAAGTAATGTATTATCCGGTTACGGTCAAAGAAGGTTTGCGGATTTGGTTGACGTTACGAGATGAGAATCTGATATTCTCCGAACAACAACGCTCTTTGGAATATTTGAAATCAAATATCGGTAACAATAAACCAATTGCCGTATTCCAAACTGACTGTCTTGCACGCGGACGATTCCTTTTCAACCGTGTTGTCAAAGACGAAATAATCTCAATGATGCATGATGCGTTATCGGTTGAAGGAGTTGTTCCGTCTTGGCTAGGTAATTATGGATTTGGCGAATATGCCCGACTCGGCGGTAAAAATACTTATCATAATTATTCTACAGCTTTGTTGGTGCTTTATCGTTGATGTAAATTGGAAAAGTTTGTATCCGGCAATAGGGTCAACCAACTTGTCTGCCGGTTTTAATGTGTTGTTTTTGTTCAAATTTAAGTAACTATTCAGTCGTGTGTTTTTTTATCGAAAATATTCAATAGCAACAATTCGGTAAACTGCTCTTTCCGGGCGATGGTATTAAACTGTTCACACTTGAAATTTCCTTTGCCGCCGCCTGTTTCCCTATTGGAAAGCAGGCTTTTACGCTCTTGAGTCATGCAATTTATAATACGAACCGTATATTGGGGATTTTGTTTTACCGCAATGAGGCGGGGTGTTATGTCGTCCTTTCAAGACGAAAAACATTGTCAAATTTTACACACGCAACTGAATAGTTACATATTTAAGTTTCTTTTAAAACTGTTCATGCTTTAGTTTTTGTTGAAATAGGCGGACTTACTTATCGAAAAGTTCGTTTTAAACTGTTCACACTTTAAATTTCGTTTACCTCCGCCTGCTTACCTATCGGAAAGCAGGCTTTTACGCTCTTGAGTCACACAATTTTATAGTACGAACAGTATAACATATTGATTTTACCGAATTCTAAAGCATGATCAGTGTGTCCCTCAAACCCTACAAGGTCAAATATGAAAGTTTTAGCAATTAACGGTAGCCCTAAATCAAACGGCAATACCGCATCAGCATTGCAAATACTACTGCAAGAAGTTAAAAACGAAGGTATCGAAACAGAATTAGTAACAATAGGTAATAGAGCTGTTCACGGTTGTATTGGTTGTTTTAAGTGTGCGGAACAAAAGAACGATAAATGTGTTGCGTTCAACGATCCGGTCAATGAGTTGTTGCCGAAGATGAAGGCGGCTGATGGAATTGTGCTTGGTTCGCCGGTTTATTTTTCCGGTATTAACGGAACGATAAAATCGTTTTTGGATCGTGCATTTTTTGTTTCTTGGGTCAATGGCGGTTTTTTACGGTTGAAGATAGGAGCATCGGTTGTTGCGGTGCGTCGTTCTGGCGGGACGGCGGCATTTGATCAATTGAACAAGTATTTTCAGATTTCTGAAATTATGACAGTGGGCTCATGTTACTGGAATGTAATTCACGGCTTCAATCCAGGCGAAATCGATCAAGACCTGGAAGGTTTGCAAATTGTACGAACATTAGGTCGCAACCTTGCATGGTTATTGAAACTTGTAGAACATGGCAAAGAACATGTTGCGCCGCCAGTTGCGGAAGAACCGGTAAAGACAAATTTTGTCAGATAATAGACCTTTTCGCTAACCTGTAGGAGACCACCCATGCCCCCTCCGAAGGAGGGGAATAATTCGCCTCACTCGGAGGTATCTTCTTATTCCCCACCTTCGGAGGGGTTAGGGGTGGTCTCGGAGAGTTAAAGGCGGTTTTTTGTTGCGTTGATGTATTTTTAGGTTAGAGAAAAGGTCTAATAAATTTAAATTTGTTTAATGATTCAAGTTTAATGATTCAAGTTTAATGATTCTGTGTGATATGTACAACTTCCATAAATCGACAAGAATCAACGTAGCAAATTAACAACTAAATTAACATTAAAATTTAATGTAAATTTATGAAAATTTGCGGACAAAAAGGCACAGATTTAAGATGTAATGAGAGAGTTTTTTTATGCCGATAGAACGTTCACAGGAGCAAGAGATTGAGCACCTAAGGGCGGAACTCGATTCCATTTCCCGTAAGACTGCCCGTGCTGAAATAATTGCGCAAAACCTTCGTGATACTCAATACCGTTTGGATTTGCATATTGAGAAATTTGCTCGAATCCATGAGTATGCTAAACGTGTTTTTTCAACCAAAGACCGAGAAACGTTGTACTCAATTATTGTGGAGGGTATTGTTGATGTTTTTCAGATTGATATTGGCGGTTTGTTTGAAGTGAATATTGCCGATCAACAATTAATTTTATTAAGCGGTTTTAATTTGGAAATTGACCGAGCTGTTTTTACTATTTCGTCGGAAGAATGGAAAAAACTCGGTCTCGGTGAACAATTATTCTCAAAAAATCAAGCATTGTGCGAATCTCCGGTTACTAATCGTATCTGGTTGGAATTAGGGTTGTCCAGTGTTATTTTTATGCCGGTTTTTAATAACAATCAACAGATAAACGGCGTAATACTCGGCGGTATCTCTGAAACAAATAAAGATGTTTACGACTTTCTGCCTCAAGAATTGACGTCGCCTTTTATGGTGTATTGCCAACAAATGAGCGGCATCATGGGATTATTCGAAGCAATCGATAAAGCCAATCAAGCGGGACACGCTAAAAGCAGATTCTTTGCTAATCTTAGTCACGAGATTCGTACTCCAATGAACGCAATAATTGGAATGACGCAAATTGCGGAACGTTCAAAAGACCTTGAAGAAATTAATCGCTGTATTAAACAGATCAAATCGTCCTCGAAACATTTACTTGGATTGATTAACGATGTTCTTGACATTTCCAAAATTGAAGATGGAAAACTTAAACTGACGAATAGCGCATTTGATCTATATCAAGTAATAGAGTCAATTCGTGTCAGTATGTTGCAACTTGCCCAAAAAAAATCGCAGACATTTTTGGTAGATTTTCATAATCTAAGCAATATGCGTCTGTGCGGCGATGATATGCGTTTATCGCAAGTGTTGATCAATTTACTAGGCAACGCAATCAAATTTACTCCTGAAAATGGTCAAGTTCGATTAGATATTTCGGAGTTTTCGCATGATCAAGATTCAATAACTCTCCAATTTTCTGTTACGGATACAGGAATCGGTATTGATCCTAATTTTCTAGACCGCATGTTCAAACCCTTTGAACAAGCCGACAACACAATTTCACGCAACTACGGCGGAACTGGACTTGGGCTCACTATCAGTCAACATATTGTAAGTTTAATGGGCAGTTCAATTCGGGTAGAAAGTGCTGCAGGGCAAGGTGCGAAATTCACTTTTTCAATAAGATTTGAAAAAGATAACGTTGCCGCAATAACTCAAGATGAACAACAAATAAAAGAAGAATTATTAGATTTTAGTAATTATAGAATTTTGGTCGCAGATGATGTTAGAATCAATCGGATGATTATTTGCTCTTTGCTCAAGGATACAAATATTGCAATTGACGAAGCGGAGAACGGCAAAGAAGCGGTTGAAATGATAAAAAATTCGCCGACAGGTTATTATTTGCTTGTGCTAATGGATATGCAAATGCCGGTAATGGACGGCTGCACGGCAACACGAATAATTCGTACATCGCAACATCCCGACGCAACAAAATTGCAGATCATCGCAATGACTGCCAATGTATTCAAAGAAGACGTTCAAGAAGTACTTGACGCAGGCATGAACGGACACATCGGAAAACCAATCGATATACAAATCGTCATTGATACAATAAGAAAAGCTATCAAACAATTAGTGTAAAAATTTAAACCGTTCACACTTTAATTTTCCTTTCCCGTCGCACGCTTACTTATAAGAAAGCAGGCTTTGATGTTTTTATGTTGTGCAATTTATAGTACGAGCAGTATATTGTACAGAATTTTCTTTTTGAAAAATTTCCAAATCCTTTTAATAATAGACCTTTTCGCTAACCTGTAGGAGACCACCCCTGACACCTCCGAAGGAGGGGAATAATTCGCCTCCGAAGGAGGCGTCTCCTTTTATTCGCCTCACTCGGATGTTTCTTCTTATTCGCCTCCCTCGGAGGCGTATTCTTATTCCCCTCCTTCGGAGGGGTTAGGGGTGGTCTCGGAGGAGTTAAAGGCGGTTTTTCGTTGTAG
>JAITDV010000227.1 GCA_031282385.1 Planctomycetaceae bacterium
GCCGAAGGAAATTATGGATCAATTGTTGCCGGAAGACTATTTGACTTGTCTTGCGGAAGACGAACAAGGCGTAATTTGGATCGGAACGCGGCAAAACGGAACAATGCTTGCCGACGCTATTTCCGGCAGAAGATCTTACGGCACAATTAAAGCGATGGGTTATCCTGACAATTTCGTAACGAAAATTCTTTGTCTTTCCGGCGGCGAATATTTGATTGGTTTCTACGGTGGCGGAATTGTGAAGTCGATTAAACCGTTTAGACTAGTTGATCGTAAACTTGAGAAAACAAGATTTAACGTTGCGCCGATATTTTCCGTTACAAAAAAAGATTTCGCCAAATTGCCGTCGCCGATTGATCCTCCGATATTGGAAGATATTTTGAATATTCGTGCAAAAATTAATCAATTGCGAATACCAACCCCAGACGTTTACGCTGCGTATTACGGCGAGGATTGGAAAACTCAAGGGGACTGGCTCGGCAGAAAAGCGGCGGGATGGGCGATTATGTGCGCGGCGCAATCACCATACGACCGCAATCTTCGCACCGGACAAACCTATTATAAATTACATGAATTTATCGGACCAAACGCTAATGACGATGATTGTATTAGACGCTGGTTACATTGGTTCAAAACAGATAACCCGCGAACGCTTTGGGATCCGCTTTCCGGTACACGCCGACAAGCCGAATGGGGCGATCACGGCGAAGCATACCCGATGGTTAAAGATGGTCCCGATTTGTGGTATTGGTTTGAAATTTCTAGGGACGGTATGTTCTGTCTGCGAATGTATTTTTTTAATAAAGACGGACATGACGGCAATAATAGATTTCGTGATTATGTTATTGAAATATATCCGGCAAAAGAACGATTTACAGGCAAACCGTTTGACGTTTGGAAAAAATATTCGCAGCTGGCAGAACAAAATGCAAGATTGCAAAAACCGCTTGTTAAAAGCCGTGTGCATAATTTTTGGGGCGGCGTTTATAAGGAATTTATTTTGCCCAAAGGAATGTACTACGTCAAAATAAGACGTAATTATAGTTTCAACACAATCATGTCGGCGGTAATTCTCAAACAAATTCAAGGTAAAATGGAATTCAACGAATCATTTTTTATTCAATATGTAACGCCTTGTCTTCCAATGAATCACCCGTATAGACGATTACCGTTGCCTTTTCCTGAATACTGCGAATCGCAGATTGGCAGATTGATAATAGATACGTGGAATAAGTTGGAAGAGATTTATAACAAAAAAGGCGGCATCGCGCAGCAACAAGAGCTAAAATTAAATTTATACCGCAAGGCGCAATCACTGGCGAATGAAGACGAACAACTTAAACAAATTAACAAATCAATTAAATGGCGATTAAATCAGTGGGACGCCGAACAACGCCGCGAATGGCGCGAAACAATGGAAAAAGCGGTTAAAAAATTACACGAAGAATACGAGCAAATCCGTGAAGCCGTCGAAGCAAAAGAACTGTAAACCTGCCCGCATGAATTTAGAATATTTAAACTGTTCACACTTTAATTTTCCTCCACCGCCGCCTGCTTACCTATCGGAAAGCAGGCTTTCACGCTCTTGAGTCCCGCAATTTATAGTACGAACAGCATATTACAAAGTAAATTAATTTGAAAGGAGAAAACAAAATGTTAAAAAAATTGTCCGTATCAATGATTTTGATGTTATTACTGATAAATAACTACTCGTTAGCAGGTGTTATTGTTAATTGCAGTATTAATAACTCACTAGAACCATCAACTGCTAAATCTGCTACTATATATAATGAGTTGGCGTATGTTAATTTTACTCCGGAATTTACAAGAGCCGTTGTTGCTCATGAAGAGGCAATAATTACAAACGAATCATGGTCTTATACTGTTACGACTAACGATTCGTCTGTTGTGTGTACTCCTAAATCCGGAATCGGAAAAGACGCGACGATAAATGTTACATGTAAAAAAACAGGTCAATATACGATAACTGTTACCTCAACAATAAACTATACAATTAAAAGATATATTAATAGAAGACCATTACCCGCAGAAAACAAAACAGAATCCGGCGTCGGCGTTGTAACATTGATCGTCAAACATCCCGATGAAATAAAACTTGTTGACGCGCGCCATGTTTTTAATTACGCGCCGATGGATATGACGGGCAAATGGGGAAAAGGTAATGATGAAATTCTTATCGGGGTTGATAACAATAACAAAATAAAATTAAAATTTATAGATATCACAGGAACTTCTTATGAATATTCGATTGCCGGAGATTTGACGCGCGCATATACCGCTATCGCGAATGATACGCCATTCGAAATAGAATCAACTGGCGACGCAGAAAAAAGTTATCAAGTAACTCTAAAAGACGCGTCAGGAAATGAAGCTACTTGGCAAGTAAAGGGATTTCCAAAGGCGTGGCGTGATTCACGTATAAGTTCATTGGAAAGTAATGCAAATTGGCTTTGGGGAGCTGGTTGCCGTTTTTCTTACAACCTGGTGAACACCTTTCTCAAATTTACGGCTCCGCCGAATTGTACGTCAATTACCGCTGATCAGAGTGTTACAGATACGAGATTGACTCACAACTGTGGTGCCAGTTTTAATGCAACAACTAAAATTGCATCAGTACAAAAATTTACATTCGGATCAAGTTCAGATGTGTCAAAGGAAATTTCTAAATTTAAAGGCATACTCGGCGCGTGGACAAAATGTATCGCGTTAGCAACAGTAACAGGTTACAAATCTGAATACCCAAAGTGGCTTAATAGCGGCGGTTTTGTTACAACCAGAGCGGCAGATTATGCGGCGTTAAAAGCAAAATTCGACGCGACGGCAGTAGGC
>JAITDV010000528.1 GCA_031282385.1 Planctomycetaceae bacterium
TTCATAAATTCCGTTTCAATAATTTCTGCTTCTTTGAGGTTCAAAATATATGCCTAAATTGAGTAAGATTTAATCATCTGCTCTTTGAATAAAAGTTGTTATAAATTTTGCAAAATGCCAGTTATAAATTCGTTTACTACCGCCTGCTTGCCTATCGGAAAGCAGGCTTTTACGCTCTTGAGTCCCGCAGTTTATGGTACGATCAGTATAAAAATTGCCGATTAGAATTTATCATCAATTAACTGTTATAGATTTAATTGATGTTGAAGTCTTTGATAGTGAAAAGCGAATTTAATTTATAACCTCTACTTGCAAATTCTTCAGCACCGCCTTCAAGCCGATCTATTATTGCAATCACGCCGTCAACAATCACACCAATTGATTCAACTTTCTCAATTGCATCAAGAGCCGACTTGCCGGTAGTAACAACATCCTCAACTATTACAACATGATCATTTGCTTTCACCGGTCCTTCAACAAATTGCATTGTTCCGTGTGATTTTGGTTGTTTCCGTACCATAAAACCCTTCAACGGAATATTATTGTACGCTGCAACTGTTATCACCGCGGCAGTAATCGGATCAGCTCCAATTGACATACCACCAATTGCATGAGGTAAATTATCATTCCGCAACAGCCGCTCAAGTATCCCCTCGCCGATTAACTTTGCCCCAACCGAATCAAGCGTAACTTGCCGACAATCAAGATAAAATTTTGCACTCTTGCCGGACGCTAAAACAAAATCACCAAACTTCAACGCCTGCATACTTATCAAATTTTTCAAAAGATTACAATCATACATAATAATTCTTACAGTTTAAAATCAAACATCAAATCACTCTTCCACATTCACGTAAAATAACACAAAAAAACAACGATACGATTCAGTCGGCAATGTAACTCTACTCGCAAAATAACCTGTTCACACTTTAAATTTCGTTTACCTCCGCATGCTTACCTATCGAAAAGCAGGCTTTTACGCTCTTGAATCCCGCAATTTATAGTACGAACAGTATATGGCAAGCGTGAACGCAACAGAACACAGTTCCAACTTAAAACAACTGAATATTTACCATTTAATTTCGTAACGATATTTTTTTCTCTTCAAGGAATGTCAAAAAATGTTTATGAAATTGTTCTATTTCTTCACCAGAAAGTGTATGATCCGCCGCACCTATCCAAAATCTGAAAGAATAACTCGCCATTCCTTTGTCAAGTCCCTTGCCTTTGTACGAAACCAGAAATTCACGTTTTACGACCAACGGATTCTTGAATTGTTCAAGCAAACATTCAAGCCGTTCAAATCCGTATTCAATTCCCCAAACAAGAGAAAAATCTTGCCATGAAAGCGGATAACGCGGCGGCTCAACAAATTTGACTTCAGGAAATAATGCTCCATCCAACTTGTCAAGCAGAATCTCAAACCACACAACACCGCCGCCCTCCGGCGAAACTTTACTCATCATATTTTTGTCAAGCACTCCAAGACTACCGACAACTTGACCATTAAGTTGTACTTGAATCCACGATCCCGCCGAACACCACACTGGAAACTTCGCACTATCAACGCCGCTCTCAACAAAACGAATACCATTAATTCCGCAAACAGAAAAAATATCCTCCACCGCTGATTTGATCAATAAATAAAATTCCTCAAGCGAATTGCCGCTCGCAGATTGTTTAAACGCGACTCCAGCAAGACGATGTTCCTCAATACATTCTTTATCTTTACCCGTTGGAAAGAACACTCGACCAATTTCAAATAAACGAAATGAATCTCGAAACGGACGATTTTTAGGAATTAACGCAAAAAGATTCGGTAACAATGTTGTACGTAATTTTGAAGTTTCGGGACTTGTTGGATTTTTTAACAAAAGAGTTTCGCCCGCGTCAAATCCAAGTGTTTTAAGCCATGTATCATTGAACCAAACGTAATTATGAACTTCTAAAAAACGATGTCCGGCTGCAAACAGTTTTTGAATTTTATGCTCGATCTTTAATTGCTTTTCAATAAACAACGGATGAATCGGTTGTGATGACATTATTGGCGGAATATTATCGTAACCATAAATCCGCAATACCTCCTCAACAATATCCTCTTGAATAGAAATATCTTTTGCACTCCGAAACGGCGGTACGCCAACAAGCAAACTTTGATCCGCGTTAAAATTTGCGTCGAAACCGAGTGAATGCAAAATATCCAGAACTTGTTCTTGCGGAATTTTTATACCGGAAAGTTGTTCAAGCCGACCCGCCGGAATACTTATCTCACGCGTCTTGTCCTGCAAATCACCATCAACCGTAAACCGACTCAATACCTTTAAATCAGAACCGGCAGTCGATTCACTGATCAATTTTAATATCCGCGCTGTTGCTGTTTTTACATTTGATTGCGGTTGTGTTTTTTCGTAACGTTGCGAGGCGTCTGTTCGCAAATCAAGTCTGCCTGAAGTTCGTCGAATTCGTGCGGCATTGAAATTTGCCGACTCAAGTAAAATTTTTGTTGTTGATTCTGTTACTTCTGTTTCAGCACCGCCCATTATTCCCGCAAGCGCAACAGGTCGGTATTGCCCAGATGATTGTTCGCCGCCCCAAATCAATAAATCTTCAGGTAACAAATTACGAACCTGATTATCAAGCGTAGTAAATTTCGTTGATTTACCAGCTGTTGCAATTTTGATACCGCCGAGTTTATCTGCGTCAAAAGCGTGAGTCGGTTGACCGATTTCCCAGTTGACATAATTCGTAACATCGACAAGCAAATTGTAAGAACGAAGCCCCAACACATGAAGCCGCACTTGAATATAAACCGGAGACGGAACTACACCACACGTCTGAAACTCAATACAACCATAAACCGGACAATTGACGTAATCACAATTTTGTAACGAATATTCAGGCAAATTATTAAATTGACTCAGATCGAGTTGCGGAAGCGGTTTCAATTCACGCTTAAAAATCACTGCAAATTCACGGGCAAAACCATAATGACCCCACAAGTCAGGACGATGAGTAAGACTCTTATTATCAATCTCAATTAAAATATCCGTGTCCGGTATCAACTCCGAAAGCGGAGTTCCATTGGCAATATTAGACGGAATCTCAAATATAATTTCGTGCCAAGTTGACAAACCGATTTCAGCCGCGCTGCAAAGAATACCTTGACTTATTTTACCGGATTTATTTGTTACTTCGATTAGTTGATTGTTAGCAAGAGTTGTTCCCGCAGGAGCAAACGGAGATTTGAGTCCGACTTTAACATTCGGCGCACCACAAACCGTAGTATAATTTTTGCCGCCGCAATTAACGTTACAAAAATTATGATTCGCGTCAAGCCGTTCAACCGAAGTTATTTCTCCCACCAAAACACCATTGACATTTCTATAAACCTGCCGGAAATCCTCAACCTCCGCCGTCGATAACGTCAAACGATTAACCAAAAAATCTATATCCAATCCAGAAAGATCAACATAATCCGAAATCCAATCAAGTGAAATATTCATAAAATAAAAAAGTGTAAAATGAAAAAAAAGAAATAACTATAAAAGTATATCCCGCACTATAATTTTCGTGACTCAATAGCGTAAAAAACTGATTTCCGATAGGTAAGCAGGCGGCGGTAAAGGAAAATTCAAGTGTGAACAGTTTAA
>JAITDV010000635.1 GCA_031282385.1 Planctomycetaceae bacterium
GCCAAGTTTCAAATTGGAATGCGGAATTTGGTTTACAATATGAGTCGAATCGTAAGCTTAAAGCGTACTAAAAGTATAAAATAGAGAGGATTGTCATGATAAACGCCCCCCATCGGCTATAAAAATCGGGAAAAAACAAAAAAATCCAATAGAAAAAAAAATTAGACCAAAATTTTCAAAAAAAATAATAATGAAAAAAAAATAATGCAATAATACCAATTATTAGAGGTGCCCGTTTGTTTGTTTCATGAAAATGTAACGCCAAGTTATTGGATACTCAATTTGTGTGTGCTCACTTGGTTCCCTTTTATTATGTGTATTTTGGTGGTAGAGATTGGTTATTCCGATTGTCCACTAAATGGGAAAGAGTGTAAGATGTGTGTTTGGGGAGTAAATGGTGAAGTAGTTTTTTCCGTTTACAATTACTACTTTACGTTGTTAAGGAGTTAAAAAAGATGAAAACTAATGTTAAATCAGTTTTGTGTTTGTTGATTGTCGTGTCATTTGTTGTAGCTGTTGTGTTTTGCGTAATTAGGCAACAAGTTCATTTGGCTAAACATGAGCTCGGTCCAATGGATATGTCCGAACTCAATTTTGTTGTAGGAGGTAGTAACGAAGGTACTGATTGCTACACTAAAGATACGAATGGATGTTCGACATCAGAGAGTAATTCTAGCTATTGCCATTCAAATACAGATTTTAATATGCTATCGGATTGTCCATCTGTTGCAAAGGTATTCTCTGGTAACCCTACTTTTTCGTTTAGGACGAAGGAACCACAGGAAATGTCAAATAGTCTTGGTAAGAAGACGACTCAAGTTACATGCTATGACATGTATATTTATAATCAGGAAAGATATCAAACCTCCGGTCTTCTTTGGGGATATTCGTGTTCTTCATCGGAAGATGATCCTGAATGCAATCGTGACTACGTGAATTTAGATTTGCATTGCGAGACATGTATTCTTCAATATGACGGTCCACCAATTACGATTGACAGTGATTTGTGTTCTGATCCGTGAATTTTACATTTTGAAATTTGTTTGTTTATGGTGTATGGTAGCCTAAACTTGGCTACTAAAAAAGATAAGACGAAGTCGTTTAAAATGCTTTTGTTTTATTTGCAAACAATTTCTTGATTAAAAATTTAATATTGAAGTCTGAGGCTTGATGTCGGTTATTCGGATTTTGGTTTTCAAAAAATATTTTTGGGAACGTAGTTGATGGTATGTTTATGTTTGGAGGTGTGATGAAAACTTTTAAGAGTTTAGCGATTTATTCGTTGGTTTTGATGGTGATTGTTGTTCCAGTGAAAAATGTGGCTGCTACATCTGATCGCGAAACGCTTGAGCATATTGCCGATAAGATTGATGCTAACTACGGGGGGATTTATACGTGGAAGGGTACTGCCATTGTCCAACGAACTTCGAATAATACAAAACCGTCACCTAATTCCCCGAATGAACGATATTTAAAGTTTGAATACAACTATGCCTTTGATAGGGTAAAGGGTGATTTTATTTCTTCGTCCGTACTACAGGACGAACATGCCATATATGCGGAAGCAAAAAAACATCTACTCACATCCAATCACAATTTTTTGTCCAAAGACGGCAACTGTTATAGTTTTGAATGGTACAGTAATCTTGGTACCGAGCCTCTTGTAATAAAAGGTGATACGTTTAGTCCTATAAATCCAGACAATGTTAGCAGAATAGTTCATCTTCACAAAATGCCTTTTAGTAAGGTTGAAATGGTGAGACTGATAGATAATTGTTTATTGTTTGATCCATTTGCAAAATTCTCGAGTGACCGGCAACAGGGTGAATGCATTGATAGAACATCCGCTGTGGATGAGATACGGGCTTACGTTAAGGGAATGCATCTCAAAAAATGGTTTAATTTTGCAGAAATACCGCAATCACATCCAGATAATATTGCCAGACTAGTTACTGAAGGCGATAAAACCACGATTGAATCGTTTCGTGTTCATCCTCAAGGTATTAAGTCTCATAGTATATTCATTTTTGATGCGAGACAAGGACACAACGTTGTTGAACATATTAACCAACTCACACAAGCTGATAAGGTCACTCAAAAATACCATTGGAAGTGCAGTTATACGCAAGTTGACAATTTTTGGGTTCCTAAAAAAACAGAACTTGAGGAGTTTTCAAAACTTGCCACCAAAGTGGTTGTGGATTGGACTTCACACAAGATCAACGAACCTATATCTGACTCGGAATTTACACTGCAAAAAATGGGAGTGTGCCGTGGCGATCAATTGTATGATAGACGTACCGAAAAAATTACGATCATTTCAGGCGATGATTTTCCGCCTTTTTTACGAAAGGGAGATAAAAAAGATGTCAGAAACGTCAAGTTTCCATTTGTAAGATTTGTTATTATTACATTAGGAGCTGTATTGATAATAACCTCTATTCTCAACATCTACCGTAAACGTAAAGTAAGCCGAAAGGATGTAAAGAAATGAAATATCTTCGTATTACCTTCGTTGTACCGATATTGGCTGTTTGCATTGGATTTTTTTTACTCGCTTTGATTTTGTTGAAAGAT
>JAITDV010000642.1 GCA_031282385.1 Planctomycetaceae bacterium
ATGTATTTTTAGGTTAGAGAAAAGGTCTATTTGACAAATAAGGGTTGGAAAATTAGAGCCGTTCGTAAAATTATGTTGTTATACACGGATTTATTGGGCTTGGGCGGCAGAATTGTTGATGATAATAAGTATTACGACTGAATAATTACGCAATTTAAGATACGAACAGTATAGAGGTTTTTTTGAGTTGTTTTTTTCGGGTTGGAGGGGTTAGTGGGGTTGTGGAGAGTGGGTTGGAAATTATTTTTTTTGTTTTTTTGTTTTTGTTTGTTTTTGCAACGTATATTTTCTAACCTTAAAGTTGTCGTTCTGGAATTTGCTATGCTAACCCGTGAAAATACACACGAATGAACGGTTGACCTTTTCTCTAACCTAAAAATACATCAACGCAACAAAAAACCGCCTTTAACTCCTCCGAGACCACCCCTAACCCCTCCGAAGGAGGGGAATAAGAAGATGCCTCCGAAGGAGGGAAATAAGAAGACGCCTCCGAGGGAGGGGAATTATTCCCCACCTTCGGAGGGGTCATGGGTGGTTTCCTATTAGTGAAGAGGTTTAGTTATCGTGAAATTTACAATCAACTAAAAAAATTTTTTGGAGGTTTAGATTTATGGATCTTTTTTATGCTGTAGTAACTACTGCAACTTTGCTAGCGGCAGTTGTAGTTATTTTGATTATTATTTTGCTTGCGAAACGTTATCGGCGTTGTCCGAGCAACCGTATTCTTGTTGTTTACGGTAAAACGGACAAAGGGCAAACTTCTATTTGTGTTCATGGCGGAGCGCGTTTTGTTTGGCCTCTTTTTGAAGATTGCGCTTATTTGAGTTTGGAACCAATGCAAATCGAAATTCCGTTGCGCGGGGCGTTGTCAATGGAGAATATTCGAGTCAACGTTCCAAGCGTATTCACGGTTGCTATTGGGACAACTCCCGAACAGATGCAAAATGCCGCCGTCCGTCTTCTTGATCTTTCAAAAATGCAGATTTCTAAACAAGCCGAAGATATAATTTTCGGTCAATTACGGCAAGTAATTGCGTCAATGCATATTGAAGAGATCAATCGTGATCGTGAAACCTTTCTTACTAATATTACTACTTCACTTGAACCTGAACTTCGTAAGATCGGTTTAGTCTTGATCAACGTCAACATAACAGATATTACAGACGAAAGCGGTTATATTGAG
The DNA here is from genome assembly GCA_031282385.1 of Planctomycetaceae bacterium. Taxonomy (GTDB): domain Bacteria; phylum Planctomycetota; class Planctomycetia; order Pirellulales; family Thermoguttaceae; genus WRKP01. Next base: position 1,184 of record JAITDV010000642.1, read on the forward strand.
GCGATAGGTCGCAAGGCGGCGTCGGAGGCGATACAAAAAGCACGAGGCGATGTTGCGGACAATGAAAAGATGGGCGAAATCCGTGTTGCGGAGGCGGAGCAGGCAAAATCAATTCAGGTTGCCAACGCGGTAAAAGTACAAATGATAGGAACTCGCGAAGCGGAACGCGATAAAGAAGTTAAACTTGCAGAATTGACGCGGGATCAAGCGATCAAGGTTGCCGATTTGAAAAAGGAACAAACTATAGGCGAACAAACGGCAGCTCTTATTTGCGAATCTCAAGTTAAACAATCCGAACGCGACATGCGAATCCAAACCGCCGAAGCTGATGCAAACGCGGTAGAAGGTGAAAATAGAGCCAAAGCAACTGTTGCCGTATCGCAAGCGGAGTTGAGTATTCGGCAAGCAGAAGCAAACGCAAAGGCGGTAGAAGGCGAAAATAAGGCAAAAGCAATTATTGCAGCTTCTCAAGCAGAGTTGCAAGTCAGACAAGCAGAAGCATATAAAACCGGCGAAACTAAAAAACGCGAATCCGAAGCCGCTGTACTCGAATCGCAATTTGTTGCTCAAACCAAAGCCGCCCAAGCCGAAACAGCATTTGTTGAAGCGAAACAACGCGCCGAATTTGAAGCTCCGGCAAGAGCGCAAAAAGCAAGAGCAATTGTTGAATCGGAAGCGATTGCGGAGCAACGGCGTATTGAGGCGGAAGGCGAGGCAAAGGCGATTTTTGCCAAACTTGAGGCGGAAGCACGCGGTAATTACGAGATTTTGGCAAAAAAAGGCGAAGGCTTGCAACGAATTATTGAAGCGTGTGGAGGTGCGGAAAAGGCGTTCCAATTGCTCATGTTGGAGCATTTTGATAATTTAGTTGAGGCGTCGTCGAAAGCGATTTCAAATATCAAATTTGACAAAGTGATTGTTTGGGACGGCGGCGCGAGAGACGGAGGACAATCCGCAACTTCAAATTTCTTGCAAAACATGGCAAAAACGTTGCCCCCAATGATGCAAGTAATGAAAGAAATAGGCGGAATTGAATTTCCAGAAACTTTAGCAAAAATCGTAAGTGTTGCCGAAACCGACAACAAATTCAATTCAAAACCCGAAACAAAAACTGAAACTGAATCCGAAGCCGAAAAACCGTAAAAGGAAAGATAATTATTGGGTCGGGTGTTTTTTGTAATTGTCCAATGGTATTTTTAGAGGTTACTAACGCGAACAATATTTACTCCGTAGGAGTTTTCCGTGCATAACCCTCAGTTTCAACTGGGGGTAGATTAGACCTTTTCGCTACCTGTAGGAGACCGCCCCTGACCCCTCCGAAGGAGGGGAATTATTCGCATCCTTCGGAGGCGTCTTCTTATTCCCTTCCTTCGGAGGGGTTAGGGGTGGTCTCGGAGGCGTTAAAGGCGGTTTTTTGTTGTAGGTTTTTTGTTGCGTTGATATATTTTTAGGTTAGAGAAAAGGTCTAGTGTAAAACGCAATTTGCAAAAGTTCAGTTATTAATTAACTCAAAACATTAAATCCACTGAAATATTACCATTTTTTTAACCACCCCTAACCCTCCAAAGGAGGTGAATTAAATTCATCTCCTTTGGAGGGGCGGGGGTGGTTTATCAAGGGGTGGTTTATTGATACGGCTGAATAGTCACTTTTTTTTATTTAATTAGCGATGTCTCAATTTTTAGTGTCATTAGCGACATATAATGAACGTGAAAATCTTCCTTTGATTATTAAGGAGATTTTTGAGTTTGCGTCTGATGTTGATATTTTGGTTATTGATGATAATTCGCCGGACGGCACGGGTGATTGGGTTGTGGAGCAGATGCAAGTTGAACCGCGATTGAAGTTGATTCGTCGAGCTGGTAAACTTGGTCTTGGGACGGCGACGTTTGCGGCGATGAAATATGCGATTGAGAATCAATATGATTTTCTTCTGAATATGGATGCAGATTTGAGTCATCCGCCGCGTTATATTCCGGCAATTCGTTCTAAAGCTGAAGAAGACGGCAAAGGATTCGATGTAGTGATCGGCTCAAGATATGTTCACGGCGGCGGAGTTGAAGGTTGGCCGTTGTACCGGCAACTGATGAGTCGTTGTATTAATCTTTATGCAAAAATTTTTCTTGGTCTGAAAACAAAAGACAACAGCGGTGCGTTTCGTTGTTATAGGGTTGAGTTGTTAAAGAAACTTGACGAGACGAAAATTGTTTCCAAAGGATATTCGTTTCAGGAGGAAATTTTGTTTCGTCTCAAAAAGGTGGGGGCAACTTTTGCGGAGGTGCCGATTATTTTTGTTGACCGTCGTTTCGGCTCTTCCAAAATTAACCACAAAGAAACGTTAAACGCTTTATGGATTCTCTTACGTATAGGATTATGGGGACGATAGACAAACTCGGATAATAGATAAACTTGCGAAAGACAGGTTCTAAAAAAACGATTTTGAGCAAAACAATTTTCATAATATTTCAGTAGAGACGCAATGCATTGCGTCTCTACTGAAATTTTCTAAAGGCATCTTCTTATTCCCCTCCTTCGGAGGGGCTAGGGGTGGTCTCTGAGGTGTTAAAGGCGGTTTTTTGTTTTAGTTTTTTTGTTGCTTTGGTTTATTTTTTGGTTGAGAAAAGAAACACTAGACCTTTTCGCTAACTTTTAGTGAAACTGCCCTTGACTCCTCCGAGACCACCCCTGACCCCTCCAAAGGAGGGGAATATACGCCTCCGAAGGAGGCATCTTTTTATACGCCTTACTCGTGGGCGTCTTCTTATTCCCCTCCTTCGTAGGGGTTAGGGGTGGTCTCGGAGGTGTTAAAGGCGTTTTTTTGTTTTAGTTTTTTTGTTGCTTTGGTTTATTTTTTGGTTGAGAAAAGAAACACTAGACCTTTTCGCTAACTTTTAGTGAAACCACCCTTGACACCTC
>JAITDV010000643.1 GCA_031282385.1 Planctomycetaceae bacterium
ATCACTCAATTGCTCAAAATAAAACTGAACCGCTTGTCAAACAAATTGCCGGTCTCAATGCGAAATTTGTTTTTGCTCTAATCTCCGACGGCAACGGCGGAGCTTGGGTTGGAACGGAAGATGTGGGCGTTTTTCATTACAACATTGATGGAAAAATCTCGCAATTCACAACAAAAAACGGTCTCGGTGATAATAACGGTTACGCTCTGGCAATTGATAAATTTGGACGACTTTGGGTTGGACATTTACATTCGGGCGTTTCTGTGTTTAACGGGAAAGATTGGAAAAATTACGATGTTGTCGATGGACCGATTGGTGAAAGGATTTTTGATATTGAAGTTTGTCCAAAAGACGGCGACGTGTGGATCGCGACATCGGCTGGCATTACTCGGTACAAAGTTGACGCTGACGCGTGGGAACATTTTACGCGTGAAGATGGTTTGCTTGAAGATCAAGCGTCAGCTCTTGCATTCAAAAACGATGGAACATTAATTGTCGGAACTCAATGTCATGGGCTTTCGATTTTTATTCGTAATCCTATCAACGGAAATTACAGATTCTCAAAAAATATTGTTGCACCGGATCGATTTGGACCTAACAATTGCAGTCCCGTTCCTCTAGCACCGATGGGAAATAATTTGCCAACGCATCTACCGAATTTGCCGTCAAATTTGATCAATGACATTATTGTAACGAAAAATAGTGAAGTCGAAACAATCTGGATTGCGACAAATGCGGGACTTGTGAAGTTGAATAATGATTTTAGCAAGTTAGATTTTTGGCGCGGCAAGGATTATGCGGACAAAGTTCGCGGACTTTACGGCGGTGCGCCGAAAGATTGGAAACAGGTGCCAAAAGAAATTATGGATCAATTGTTGCCGGAAGATTATTTGACGTGTCTTGCGGAAGACGAGCAAGGCGTAATTTGGATCGGAACAAGACAAAACGGATTCGCAATTGCCGATCAAAAAACCAGAGCAAATGCATCTTCAAGAGGAATGGGTTTACCGGATAATTTCGTTACAAAAATTCTACATCTTGGCGGCGGCAATTATTGGATCGGTTCAAACGGCGGCGGAGTAGTCATGCCAGTGAAGCCGTTCAAGTTAGTTAAACGAGAACCATTGAAAACAAGATTCAACAAAGCCAAAGAATTTTCTGTTGCGCAAAATGATTTCCCAAAATTGCCATCAACAATAAAACCGCCGACAATTGATGAATTAAAATTAATGCAAACGAAACTTGAAAGAATACAGATGCCGTTGCCGAAAGTTTACGCGGCGTATCTTGGCGAAGATTGGAAAACTCAAGGCGATTGGATGGGACGTGCATTTCGGGATTGGGCGATAATGTGCGCGGCGGTGGCTCCGCTTGATTATCAAATTTATTTTTCAAACGTATTTTACGACGTTCACGAATTTATCGGACCCAATAAAACAAAAAACGATGTTTTACGCCGATGGGTTCATTGGCGTAAAACGGATAACCCCAGAGTTCTTTGGGATCCGTTTGACGGTCATCGCCGCCAAGCAGAATGGGATGATCACGGAGAATCTTATCCGATGTCAAAAGATGGTCCTGATTTGTGGTATCTTTTAGAAATCCGGCACAAAGGCGTTTTTAAGGTTGGGATGTACTTTTACAACAAAGACGGACACGGCGGCGCGAATCGGTTTCGGGATTACGAAATAAGTGTTTTTGCGGCACCGCTTGCATGGACTACTTTTGATGAATGGGAGAAATTTTCAGAAAATGCCGAAAGACAAACCGCTCTTGCCAAACCGTTGGCGAAAACGCGGGTAAATAATTTTTGGGGCGGCGTTCACAAATATTTTGTTGTTACGGGACCAACAAAACTCTACGTCAAAATTGATCGCAATTATAGCTTCAATACAATACTTTCCTCCGTATCAGTTGATCGGATTTATGGCAAACCGACAATGTACGAAGAATTGGGAATTCCTTTTATGCAAATGATACCATACGAACCGCCTGAAATTGCAGAGGTTTATAGTACAGAAGCCGGACATAATATAGCGCGGCTTTGGGATATTATGGACAAAGCATATAACAAAACAGGCAATATTGAAATGCAACGCAAAGGAAGAATCGCCGCATTGCACGCCGCCAATAGCAACAAAAATAACGACACAGAAATCGAACAACTCTTTAAGTCAATAAAATGGAGACTAAACCAATGGGATAACGAACAACGCAAAGAATGGGAAACAACAGTCAAAGCAGCTTGGAAAAAATTTTACGATACAAATCTCGCTTTGCGAAAATCAATTGAAGCACAAAAAGATGGACCGCCGCAATACATAAAAGATATTTACAAAAGATAATTTTCACCGATTTGATTTAATGTATTGTGTAACATATAATCTTATCAATGTTAGATGAACGATGTTAAGTTATAGATTGTTTCTTGAAAATTTCGTTCATCAATAATAAAAATAATCAATTGTCAATATCACATTTTTTGATAATAACTCCTACTAATTATAACTCAAATCCAGACTCATGAAACTTTATAATCTTTTTTTATGCGGTATTATTTTTAGCGTTGTTTTTTGTCTGAATGAACAAGCATCAGTATCACAAACGATAAATGTTTCGAATGTCGGCATAACTGTTTCTATTACTCCTCAAACGCAATTGGTCGCGGTTTCTTCAACATCAGAACCGTACTGGAAAAGTTTTGTGCTAACTGGTAATTACACCGGTACTCCTGCCTACGATAATGCAGAATTGGAACCGCTTGGTACAGAGTGGAAAATGACATACACCAACGGCGGAACCACAACTGAAATGTTGAAATTTGACAATAACGGTGCGTATATTTTGACAAATGGCAGAGTTACTTGGGGATCCGACAACACGAATTGGGTACCGCTTAGCAACCGAACAGTAAGATGCCGCGCCGCAACAATAAATTCTAACGGATATGATTTAACTTTCACAATGTCTGTAAGATTTAAATATAAAAATAAGACAACTAACCTTATTCAATACAGCACCGCCATCAATGCACAACCAGTTAGCGGGAAATTATGGGTTATCGGTCTTGAGCAGATACAATATAGCGTTGACAATGGTACAACATACAATACGATGCAGAACAATATATCATTTCCCGTATCGCAAAGCGTACAATTTAAAGTAACCAAAAATCCGAGTTCTGCGCCGGGTTGGCCTTCGAGCTTTCCTGAGTACACGCTTCCGTCTGGTGTAACCGGTACCGGCGAAACTACAACTTATACCAACCATACCTCGCATAAAAAAAATATTTTAGGACACCACCATATAAAATCAAATTTCGCTGCGGCACTTCAATACTTACGAAACAATTCTATACTATCGATATTAGCAAGTTAGAATATGAAAAAATAACGAATGTTACTACCGGCGCGAAAAGTTATGTTGAGTATCCTAAACGTGATTCAAATTATGGCAGCAGTTATTATTTGTGGTTATCCAAAAGTAATGGCGAAACATTGACTACACGGGCAGTCAATTCAATGGAAGATGATTCACTTTGGCCCGTTGATCCCAATCAAAAACCGGTTTGGTCAAATGCCGTAATAACAAATTCTACTGAACCATGGAAAGCAGGAACTGACCATTCGACATTAACTGCCGGAATAAAAACTGTTGTTTCGGCTGAATGCGGTAATACAAAACCGGTAGATATATTAGTTGTTGATTTAGACGAATTGACAGTTACGGAGGACTCGGACGCAACAAATAAAAAAACCGCGAAACCTAATAATCATACTTTATATGTTGTACAAGGTACAAATGATGAAGTAGTGATCAACACTTCATTGAAATATTTGGTACCAACTGCCCCTAACGGCGTTCCGGCTTGTCCAAATTTTAAGTGGTCAATACTTGGCGAAACCGACACATTCTCAACATCTAATAATCCAAGCGATCTGATAATTACTTGGTCGGCATCGCATAATCGCGAATTCACAATTAAAACATGGCTTGATGGTGTAACGGAAACTGATGATACAGTCAGAAAAGTTGATGTTGTGGTTGCGAAAATTGAAACTGAATTACAAAAAAAATGGAACTCAACTTGGGGAGCAGTTACAAATAAAACAGGAACATATTCGGCAAATTCAACAAATGCCGGTAAAACATGGTACGTTCTTTGGGATTGTCATGAAAATCGAATAAAACCCGCAATTTTACCGACAACCTTAATCGCAAATGTTTCTTCCGTCTCATGGAACGGGATTTCAACAACCGCCGGAACTAATCTATGGCATAACATAACGGATACTTCAGGTTCATTTACAGATATTATACCGACATTGACATTAAACAATGGCGTTACTCTCAAGGGAAAAATCAAAACTGATATTGCTGTTACAGGAGTTCAAAAGGTTGAATGGATTTCAAATGCAACCGCTTCAACAAAAAATTTGGCTATTATAAAAGAATCAGGACAACAAGAAATAAAATCTTTCAATGTAGCTAAAGTTGAATCAGATGTAATTGCGGATAGAAAAAAAATATATCCCGAAAAATCAAAACCGTCCGATACACAACCTTTTAACGTTGCCGAATTGAAAGCTACCTTGACGCAACAAATCCCTGGAAGTATGAATGCATCATTATATTTCTACGTAACAGATAACACCAACGACAGACCAGGTGACAGCACTGATATTGTTATTACCGGCGGCACAAATAACGGCACAACAACAAGAGAACCGGAAGCCGCAAATTTTAATACAATGTACGGCAGTAAAGTTGGTCGGACTTATGTAAAGTTCAACACGCCTGCACACGCCGGCGACGATTATATCGGGGTTGCACATCCGGAATCAGGATTAACCGTTATCGTAACCTCTTCGCCAAGCAATCCAAAAGCACAAGTAGGTACAACCATCCTACCAGACGAATACCAGTCAAAACTCCTGACCGTCTGGAGAACACTGTGGATAGAACGAGACCGAATGTTAGCACCAAATCCGCAAACTAATTCAAGTTTGCCAAACCCACATGGATTTGCCT
>JAITDV010000644.1 GCA_031282385.1 Planctomycetaceae bacterium
TACATCAACGCAACAAAAAAACTACAACGAAAAACCGCCTTTAACTCCTCCGAGACCACCCCTAACCCCTCCGAAGGAGGGGAATAAGAAGACCCCTCCGAAGGAGGCGAATAAGAAGACCCCTCCGAAGGTGACGAATAAGAAGACGCCTCCGAAGGAGGCGAATAATTCCCCTCCTTCGGAGGGGTCAGGGGTGGTCTCCTACAGGTTAGCGAAAAAGTCTATTATATTTCTTTTAATTTATCTAGTATGTAATTGATTTCTTCAAATGTATTTTCTTCGGAGAAAGTGAATCTTACGGCTTCTTTTGCTTTGTTTGAATTGAATCCCAATGCTTTTATGACATGGCTTGGTTCAATTGCTCCGGCACTACACGCCGCCCCAGTTGAACAACAAATTCCATGACAATTTAACTTCAACACAACTAACTCGCCCTCAATTCCATCAAATCCAATATTGGCATTCCCCGATAGACGTTGTTTTTTATCGCCGTGTATTCTCACTTTGCCAAGTTGCAAAACTCCGTCAAAAAATGCATCCCGCATTTTTGTAACAAAAATTCTGTTGCCGCGTCCCGCAACCGCATCTTGCATCGCCGCACCAATTCCTGCAATAGCCGCCGTATTCTCCGTTCCCGCACGATAACCGCGTTCTTGATTGCCGCCGTCCATGAACTTGTCAATCTCCACGCCATCACGAATATAAAGCACACCAACACCTTTGGCAGCATGGATTTTATGTCCCGAAACCGAAAGTAAATCAACCGGCAAACTCCGCAAATCAATCTCTATTTCGCCAATTACCTGAACTGCATCCGTATGAAACAATAAATCAAAATCCCGACAAATCTCACCCAACTCCGCAATAGGTTGAATTGTTCCGATTTCGTTGTTTGCAAACATTATTGTTACAAAACCTGTATTTGAACGTATTGTCTCACGCAACTTTATCGGATCAATAATTCCGCTTGCCCCAACATCAATCAAAGTAACCTCAAATCCGCTCCGCCGTAAAAACTCAAGCGAATCTATAACCGCACGATGTTCAAATGTAGTTGAAATAATATGATTCTTATTTTTTTTACGGCAAATTGAAGCAGCACCTTTGATTGCCCAGTTATCAGATTCAGTGCCTCCGGAAGTGAAATAAATTTCGCGTGTTTTTGCACCAATCGCCTCCGCAACTTGAATCCTCGCATTCTCAATTATCCGCTTCGCACGACCGCCCAAATCATAAATTGCTGAAGGATTGCCAAATTCATCAGAAAGAATCGGCAACATAACACGAAGCACGTTAGACGAAATTTTAGTCGTAGCAGCGTTATCGGCATAGATCATTTTTGGCTCATATTATTTTTTGTATCAAAAATTAGTGTAACTATTCAGTCGCGTGCTTTTTTATCAAACATATTCAAAAAATAGCAACAATTCAGTAATTTGATGTTGGGGTTTGTTGTTTTAACCGGTTCGAAAGGAATCTATTGCGCGTATTCATTTAATCCAAGCGATTCAACTTTGAATCCGGGACCAAGTTCGGTGAGTTCGCGAATACGAATAACTTTAGCCGGTTTGCCGGCTTCAGACGCATCAAACCAAACCTCCAAACGTACCACCGGAGACCTCTCATCAAAACGACCAATTACATTTGCCCGAAACACCGCACCTTGCGTACAAAAATAAGGCTCAAATTGCTTCATTAATTCAAAATTTTTGACTATCCCGCTCGTATAAATCCAAAATGGGTACGCCTTGTCATTTTCCAGCATGGTATTATTTTCCGGTTCGCGAGACGAAATTATTCCATCAATAATATCAGGCAATTCCGAAATACTGTTAGAACTTTCCACAAGATTTTTCTGATTCAAAAAAACCTCAAGCACAGGTCGCGGTGCATGATTTATATTTATACGACCAATCGGAGGCGTTTCTGAAACCGTCAAATTATCATAAAGTTCAGGAAGATATTTAGCCATCTCGTCCGGATCATTTGAAAAAGGTGAAGTGATTTTCGGAACGGCAGCATTTGCTGTGTTGTTTGAAGGCGATTGTTGTGCGGTATTGGTACTTGGCTGAATAAGATCAAGCAATGATTTTATTGTTCCGCTGCTACTGGAATTTGTGTTGGTATTAGTTGCAGAGTTTGTTCTGTTTGTTGTTGCGGCGGCGGAGTTTGATCCGGTGTTATTTGAATTTGATGAGTTATTTGTTCCGGCGGTACTTTGTTCACGCAGAGAGATTATATAGTCAACCCATTTTTGATCACTTAACCTTGATTCGAGTTGCGTTCTCAAATCTTCAATATCTTCCTGATTAATATTTATTTTTGCTTCACCGTTTGAACTACGGTTTGATTCACGGCTGTCAAGAGTCAACAACGAAACAAGTCCCAAAGTCAATACACCAGAATTTACTTCAAATTCATTCATTGTCGATTCGTCAGGTTCACCTTCATCAAGAATACCGTTACGATTCCAATCAATTCCATATAATAATTTCGCCGTTATTCCTTTGACCAGCAACAACTCATCAATTGAATCAGGAATTTCATTCCTCGTATAATACGGCGGGTCAAGCGCAGCGTAATATTCGTCTTCCGCACCATACTCGCGCGGTTCTGAATCTTCATCGCACCAATCAAGAATGGCATCCGCAATCTCCTCTGTAATTCCGGGCAATTGCGATAAAATATCGCGTCCCATGCCGGGATTAGCCGCGTCAAGCTGTACTACCCAACGAAGATTCAATTTGCTTGATTCGTCTTCAAGCCCATATCTGAAATCATCACCCAAAAAATAACCGTCGCCGGATAATTTTGGAACGATAACAGAAAAACGTCCTATATTCATTGGGTCATTTGCAAATTTCGTTTCAATTGTCAACCCTGCATTCAAGCCGGTCATTGCAATTGAACCATCAGTAATAATATGTCCGCAAAATTCGCCTTCGTTATTGTAGATACCGCCGTACTCCGTAATTGTAGCTTCATCATTCATCAAAAAATATCTTACATACTCAACTCCGCTTTCAGCTAAAAGCCGAACTTGACGTTGTCGCAACGATTGACTCACGCCGCGCCGCTCAGAAAACATAAAACGAGAATAAGCCAAAACCGACAACGAAAGAATCGTTATCACCACCAACACAACCACCAAAATTACGCCGCGATTACACAACACCAACGTCAAATGTTTTTTATAATTACTCATACAATTTTATTTTTGTAAATTTGCCGCAAGCAAAATCATACAGTCAATAACACACGCCATTCCATCTGGAACTTTGCCGCTAATTTAAGTAATTAGACCTTTTCTCTAACCTAAAAATACATCAACGCAGCAAAAAAACTACAACGAAAAACCGCCTTTAACTCCTCCGAGACCACCCCTAACCACTCCGAAGGAGGGGTCAGGGGTGGTCTCCTACAGGTTAGCGAAAAGGTCTACTGTCTATTTTCAAAATTTATCACGACCAATTCTACCGCATAAGAGTTTCCGTGAATAACCCCCCAGTTAAAACTTGGGGTTATTCACATGAAACTTCTACAGAGTAATAATGTTGTTTTGTTCCGTGAAATTTACACGCGGATTTTCTAATGGCAACTTCTAAAAACGTAATTATTCAGTCGTATATTTATTATCGTCAACAATTCTGCCGCCCAAGCCCAATAAATCCGTGTATAACAACATAATTTTACGAACGGCTCTAATTTTCCAACCCTTATTTGTCAAATAGACCTTTTCTCTAACCTAAAAATACAT
>JAITDV010000648.1 GCA_031282385.1 Planctomycetaceae bacterium
ATGTATTTTTAGGTTAGAGAAAAGGTCTAATATTTGCAAGGTTTTAAGGAAAATCTCGGATAAAACAATAACTATATTGCAAATTATAACTCTAAATTGCAACCCAGATAAGCCCAAAATTTATAGCACCAAATGACTTTTTCAGGGACAACTATTTAATTCGTGATCTTTTGCGAAAATTCGTGGACAAAATGAGTTTTTAGAATTTCTATAAAGTAATTTATATACTGTTCCCCTATAAACTGTGAGACTCAAGAGTGTAAAAGCCTGCTTTCCAATAGGTAAGCAGGCGAAGATAAACGAAATTAATGTGTGAACAGTTTATAACCATTTGATTAACATTGCTTCTAATTTTTTTGGGTCAATTGGTTTTGAGAGGCAATCGTTCATACCGTATTCAAAAAAAATTGCGACGTTGTCGTATGTTGAACTTGCAGTTAATGCGATTATCGGCGTTTTGTCAAGCTCCGGTAGCATTCTGATTCTTTTTGCAGTTTCCAAACCATCCATATCCGGCATCAAATGATCCATAAAAATCAAATCATACTTGTTCGTACCAACAAGCTCCAGCGCCGCCTTGCCGCTTGTACACGTATCAACATTCAACTTAAACGGCATCAGCAATCCTTGTGCAACTTTTAAATTCGTGATGTTGTCATCAACAACCAATATTCTTGCACCTATTGCCGTAAAACGTGAACCGCTCTCAACCTTACCAAACTCCAACGAATTATCTGATTCCCCGTTAAAAATATTGGCAAATTGCAACGAATACAGAGGCAAATTTAATCGAATAAAATTATCCGGTAGTTGCTGTTTGTCCGAATCTTTATCATCATCAGTGGATGTTATGAATATTGTCTTACCGTCTGCAAAATAATTGCCGTAGCCCTTTTGACAACTCTCAAAAATTTCATGCGTATATTGTTGTATGAAAATAAAATTATATTTTCCGCTCGCAATCTCCGCACAAGCTTCATTCAGATTTTTTGTAACAATAAAATTTACATCAAGCGACTTGAGCGCTTTTTCATAAGATTCAATAAAATTCTCCCGCGTTTCATAAACCAATACGTACAATTTTTGCGGATTATGTATGCTTGCAAACGGAACATAATCGTCAAATTTCTGATTTAACGTTACAATAAATGTACTTCCTTTACCATATTCACTTTTAGCATGAATATGCCCGTTCATCATGTTCACAAGATTCCGCGAAATCGCCAGCCCAAGTCCCGTTCCCGTCATATCATAATGGGCAATTCTATCAATTTGCATGAAACCGCCGAAAAGTTTATGCATATCTTGCGGTTTTATTCCGATTCCCTTATCCGAAACCGTAAATGTCAAATTCACAGCTTGATAATTTACTTCGCCGTTGACAGATAATTTTACGAAACCTTCATTCGTAAATTTTACAGCATTGCTCAAAAGGTTAAGAATTACTTGCCGTAATCGTACTTCATCACCAATCAGATAATTCGGTAACTTGCCGTCCACGTCAACCAGAAAATCAACCTGCCGATCAAGATATTGCGTAACAACTACCTCAATAATATCACAAATCAACAATCTCAATTGATAAACAGTCTCAACAATTTCCATCTTACCGGATTCGATTTTTGAAAAATCAAGAATGTCATTTATTATGTTGAGTAAGTTGTTGCCTGCCTCTCTTATGTTCAAAACCATATCTTTAGCCGTATCCGGTAAACTTTCCCGCAACGCTAACTCCGACATGCCAATAATTGCATTCATCGGAGTACGTATCTCATGGCTCATATTTGCAAGAAAAGAACTTTTAACACGGCTTGCCTGCTCCGCCTGTTCTTTGGCTGCAAGCACTTCTGTAACTTCATGGCAAAGTAAAATTGCACCTTCCGGTTGACCCTCATTGTCAATCATAGGCGTAATATAAACAGTATAATCACGCGGTGCAATTTCACGATCCCAATTTGTCCGAAGCGAAATTTCAAGCCCGTGAAGCTCCAACATCGAACACTCCAACGCATTCGTAATCCCATCAAAAGCAGAATCATAAAAAACCTCGCCAAACACTCTAGCATTGAGCGCACTAAAAGAATCAAGACCAAGTATTTGCAAAAACGATTGAGTACAGTAAACAAAACGCGACCCACTGTCAACCATGATAATAATATCCTGACTGTTTGCCAGAAGCAAATTAAAATACTTTCCTTGACGAATTCGCGTTCTCTGTAAAGCGAAATCAATACCGCTGCTTGCATTCATTGCAGCCTTACTGCGTGCAATTAAAGTCTCAAGACGTGTTAGCTCAAGTTCGAGTTGTTTGTTTTCCTGTTCAAGTGAATCGCGATATTGACGCAACTGAACTTCATCAACCTGCAATTTTTCATCCAACATAAATTTTCATTTCAAATAAAAACAAATTTTTCAACATACATGTTATCGAAAACTCAAGTACAAATATTCTCTGCAAATATTCTCATTTATCTTTTCCCGTTTCTAGTTCTTGTAACCTTTGCAGGTCGTGAGTTGTTCGCATAGCACAAAATTTCGGTCCGCACATTGTACAATATTTTTCCGTTCCGCCATCGGATTTATTACAATTCAATTCCACTTGTTCCCGCGATTTATTGTAATACTCACTTGCCTTGTCCGGATCAAGTGATAAACGAAATTGTTCGTCCCAATTGAAGTTGAATCTTGCCTTTGCCATTTCATCATCGCGTTCTCTTGCGTTTGGTCTATGCCGCGCAACATCCGCGGCATGAGCGGCAATTTTATACGCAATCACTCCAGCTCGCACATCTTCCATATCCGGTAATCCCAAATGCTCCTTCGGCGTAACATAACAAAGCATTGCCGCACCATGAAACGCCGCCATTGTTGCCCCAATTGCGCTTGTTATGTGGTCGTAACCCGGCGCAATATCACACACAACCGGACCCAATACATAAAACGGCGTACCACGACAAATTTCAATTTGACGCCGTACATTCATTTCAATTTGATCAAACGGAATATGTCCAGGTCCTTCTATCATTACCTGACAACCTAATCGCCTTGCCCGTTCCGCCAGCTTTCCCATAACTTCAAGCTCGGCAAATTGCGCTGCATCCGACGCATCATGCAAACAACCCGGACGTAAACCATCACCAATACTCCAACAAACATCATACGCCCGCATTATCTCACACAACTCGTCAAAATGTTCATAAAATGGATTCTCTCGATTATGAGCAACCATCCACTTCGCCGTCAAACTGCCGCCTCGCGAAACTATACCCGTCAATCGATCATCAACATAACGAATATGTTCCCGCAACAACGCTGCATGAATCGTCATATAATCAACACCTTGCTCCGCCTGATGCTCAACCGCATTAAGAAAATCGCTTGACGTCATGTCGGTTATGTCCTCAAGACTCTCACAAACTTGATACAACGGTACCGTACCAACCGGAACTGTAACCTCATCAATTATACGACGACGCAAAATATCAATCTCCGAACCCGTAGAAAGATCCATTACCGTATCCGCCCCATAATGAATCGCATATTGAACTTTAGCAAGCTCACAATTCAAATCACTACTCAACGCAGAATTGCCAAGATTAGCATTGATCTTCGTCCGTAACTCAATACCAATACCAATTGGAATAAGACGCTTTGATAAATGAACCTTGTTAGCCGGAATAACAAGACGTCCTGCCGCTACCTCCGCACGAATAAACTCCGGCTCCAAATATTCACTTTCCGCAACCACCGCCATCTCCGGTGTAATACGACCACTTTTCGATTCAAGATATTGAGTCATTTATAATTTATTTTCTACGCCGTTATCGGCAAAATCTGTTACCACGAATATAAACTCGCCGCAATAAATAACAACACTAAACATTACAAAGTAATTATCCAAAGTAAATATTAGACCCCTTCGCTAACCTGTAGGAGACCACCCCTGACCCCTCCGAAGAAGGGGAATAATTCCCCTCCTTCGGAGGCATCTTCTTATTCCCCTCCTTTGGAGGGGTTAGGGGTGGTCTCGGAGGAGTTAAAGGCGGTTTTTTTGTTGCGTTGATGTATTTTTAGGTTAGAGAAAAGGTCTATTCGTAACAATATTTATTTGCTGCCTTTTACTCTTTCAAAAATTTTTAAGCCTAATTTTTCTTGTTTTTCACATATTTTTTCATTTTGAATATTTTGATAAATATGCAAAAGTGTATTTCTTTCAAACACATTAAAAATTTTCGTGAATTAAAGCATTTATTTTATTCGCTCAATTGTAACAATTGATCAAAATAATACAAATATAGTCATGTATTCCTTGTGTTTTTTTTTTAACGTTGTATGTTTTTAAAAAGAGATTTTTAGAAGTTTCAATTAAACAGTTAAAAAAGAAGGTATTTAAACTGTTCACACTTTAAATTTCGTTTACCGCCGCCTGCTTACTTGTCGGAAAGCAGACTTTGACGCTCTTGAGTCAGACAATTTATAATACGAGAAGTATAGTACGGGCAGTATATTCAGTGAAATGTTTTTTTATCGTGAAATGCTTAAAATTGTCTTGAGTTAAATCCGCGTCAATGGGTTGAAAGCCCAACATCATTAGCGTAGGGCATCGCCTTACGAAAAGAATAACAACAAAATTAGCCCTGAAATGGCATAATCATTAAATCAACGTGAGACGCAAAGCATTGTGTTTTTTGGCATGTTCAATTGAGTTTTGATATCGCCCTTTCAGGGTTTGAGTTGTAGTGTATTCTTTCGTAGGGCGTTGCCCTATGCTATTGTATTGTTTAAAAGATGTATTGTTTAAAAGACTTTCAGCCTTAGTTCAAAAAACAATACAAAAAACATTCAACTGAAATATTACCGAAAATTCCAAACTGAAAATTCTAAACCAATTTTTTGTATTATGAATAGATTATTTTGTTTTGTTTTATTTAGTTTTTTTGTATTTGAGTTATTTTTATTTTTTCCGGTTTATGCGAAACCTGTAAAGCTTGCGATGAACGACGGGCGATTGATAATAGGTGAAGTGAATGAAATTGAGGGGGTCGATGAGAAGTTGGAAACGGTGGCTGATGTTAAGGCTAAAATGATTATTGTTGTCAATGATGGCTTGCGATTAATTTATGTTCCGAAGTATAAATTACGCCGTGGAGTGTTACCTGAAGTTGTCAACGAGATACCGGAGGTGTTTAAGACAAAGTTACCTTTTAGTACTAGCGGTCAGAAACTTGCGATACTTGGAGATTTTGAACCGCGAATTAAGTTTGATCGTTTTGGGCGGCGTCTTCTTCATGTTCGGCACATGGGAGGAGTTGAGTTGATTACGCAAGTGATAACAGAAATTTCGCCGCGATATATTCGTGCAAGAGGTTTGTACATGAACAATAGTTCAATTGTTTGGGATATGCGTCTGGCAACTCACACATTGCCCCGTGAGCAACTAACGCCGATTCTA
Organism: Planctomycetaceae bacterium; assembly: GCA_031282385.1. Lineage (GTDB taxonomy): Bacteria > Planctomycetota > Planctomycetia > Pirellulales > Thermoguttaceae > WRKP01. The sequence goes on from JAITDV010000648.1 coordinate 5,453, forward strand.
ATGCGGTTAATTAATACGGCACAAATTGATGAACGCATAAGGTTAGTGCGGTTTTACATTCAGGGCGGAATGCTTGATGAAGCTGAAGAGGAACTTGCGGAATTACTGAAAACAAAAGGGGACGACGCCGAAATCAAACAACGATTCACTTCCGTTTACAGAATGATTCGGCAACAAAAATTTCAACGTTTAATTGATGAGATGGAATTACGTTGGAATGCAGGGCAATTTAGTTTGGTACACCGCTATTTGGAGGACTTGGCAAAAGGTGATGATTTGCCCGAAGAACTATTTATGACGGTAAGACGAATGCTGCAACGTTATGATGATTTGGAAAAAAAACGTAAAGAAATAATTGAACAATTGCGCGCAACATATAATCGTTTATCTGATGATGAAAAAAAGGGCGGTTTTATTCCTCCGATTATTGAAGAGATTGAGACTGGTTTAACGCCGAACACGATTGATCGGATGGAATCGTTTTATATGTATGTAAAAAATCCGGATTTGACGGATTCGGAAAAACTGGCAATTGGAATTACTGGTTGGTATTGCGGTTCCAATGCGGACAACAACCGGTTACTAGTCGCACAATCTTTGCCTGCGTTGCGTCGTCTTGTGTTGGAATATTTGCAAAGCGGTAAGGAAACGATTCGGCAGGCGGAAATTATCAAACAAATTAAATCAATGGAATCTGTTAATCCGGCGTTGATTGCTGCAATGATCGCGTATATGTCGCCTCCGAAGCCGATTTTACCTGAAGAGATTATTGCGGACAAACCTGGTTATTTTCGTTTCAAAATTCCTAGTCCGGTTAATGGAGTTATTGGCGAGATCGAGTATGTGGTTCAATTACCGCCGGAGTATGATCCGAATCGGACTGCGCATTATCCGGTTATTGTAACGTTAAATGGTTTTTCGCAGACGCCGGATTCGCAGATTGATTTTTGGGCGGGCAATTGGCGAGGTTCGGATCGTGTTGGTCAAAGTGGACGTCATGGTTATATTGTTGTTGCGCCGCATTGGAATCCGTTACGGTTGTTTGAGTATGATTTTTCTGCATTCGCGCATGCGGCGGTGTTGTGTTCGCTCAAGGATGCAATTAAACGTTTCAATATTGACACGGATAGAGTTTATCTTTCAGGACATGGAATTGGAGGAACGGCAGCGTGGGATATTGGTTTAGCGCATCCTGATTTGTGGGGAGGTTTGATTCCGTTCAATGCTATTGGGTCAAAATACATAAAAGAGTATAGAGACAATGTTCAACTTTTACCAATATATTTTGTCAGCGGAGAACTTGAGGGCAAAAATGGCGTGAATACTATTCTGTTGAATGCACCAATATTTAACAGTTATCTCGCGCGTCAAATTCAACCGTATGAAATAACGCTTATAAGATATATTGGTCATGGTATTGAGATGTTTCATGACGAGATTGTTCCAATATTTGATTGGATGAAGTTGCATGTGCGTAATTTTACGCCGCGATCTTTTGAGGCGAATTCAATGAGAGCGTGGGACAATTTTTTTTGGTGGGTCGAGCTTAACAATTTGAGCAATGATACGCCGGAGTATATTACTGACCCAATTGACTGGAATGGTACGAAAAAGAAAATAATAGTACGGTCAAATTTATTTCCGGCAGGAAATGGATTGCAAGTTGATGTCGTGCCGAGAACGTTGGATGTAACGATATATTTGAATCCGGACATTTTGCCGGAAATGGTAAATTTTAGACCCGGAAGCAGAATAATCGTAAATGTCGGACAAAAAAATTATAATGCCCAAAACAATCAAATTCTACCGGATATTGCCGTGATTCTTTACGACGTCAAAACACGCGGAGACAGATTGCATCCTTTCTGGGCAGTGTTGAGAAAAAAGAAAAATTAATCGCAAGCTTTCTACCAACATGCCTCCCATAACGGGACAGGAAAATTCAATATCACAAAATAATATCACGACTGAATAGATACAGTTTTTTAACTAGACCTTTTCTCTAACCTAAAAATACATCAACGCAACAAAAAAACTACAACAAAAAACCGCCTTTAACGGATGTTCCTTTTTATGCTGACCGAACTTTATGCGTTAAGCCTATTGACTGTAGTGATTTAAGTTAAATTTTTTTATTTTATTTGCAGGCTACATTTTTTAGTTTTCTGTTTGAGT
>JAITDV010000045.1 GCA_031282385.1 Planctomycetaceae bacterium
TTTTTTCTAACCTAAAAATACATCAACGCAACAAAAAACCTACAACGAAAAACCGCCTTTAGCTCCTCCGAGACCACCCATAACCCCTCCGAAGGAGGGGTTATGGGTGGTCTCCTACAGGTTATCGAAAAGGTCTAATTTAGTGAAATGATACAATATTTCATCAATCAGCTAATACTTGGTTGTGTTGTTATTGTTGATACAGTACAATATCGCCTCGTTTTTTTGTCAGTTAGTTTGTTTCGCAATTGAGTTTTCAGTAACCTTTCAGGCTTTTGATATGTAGGCTGCGCACATTACAAAAAATTAAATTGCGAACTGTTTTTGAAACTAACTTTACTAAACAGCTATACTCATCATATTTGACTTTTCGGTTTTAAATAGTATTCATATTTGTTGTGTCCCAAAATCCATTTTAAACTTTTCATACTTGAAGTTTCCTTTACTGTTGCCTGCTTACCTTTCGGAAATCAAGCTATTACGCTCTTGAGCCGCATAATTTATAGTATGAACAGTACATTACAAATATCCATTACAAAATGAAATCGAATGTTAAATTATGAATAGTATAAACAAAAATAAAACAAATAATTTCGTTTATGTCAGTTCGTTTCACATTAGCAATAACATTTTTTATTGCGGTTACTTCAGTTTTAACCGCACAAACCACAATTTCACAACTTCAAAATCAAAAAGAAGTCAAAATGACTCAATCACAGAAATCAGATACTAATCAATCTTTTACTCAAACACAAACTACATCAATTACGCATCCGAGTTGGAAAAAACTCTGGACACAACCTGTAGCCGAAATTAAAGCTGAAGCGCATCTATTTCAACACGAAAAATCCGGTGCGCCGTTACTTTATCTAACTTGTAACGACGACAATAAAGTATTTTGTATAGCGTTTCGCACGCCGCCTACAGACAGTACCGGTATTGCTCATGTTATGGAACATTCTGCTCTTTGCGGTTCTGAAAAGTTTCCGTCTAAAGAACCGTTTGTTGATTTACTGAAAGGTTCTTTGCAAACATTTCTCAACGCCTTCACTGCCGACGACAGAACAATGTATCCTGTTGCCAGCCGTAACGACAAAGATTTCCGCAATCTCATGGAAGTATATCTTGATGCGGTTTTTTTTCCGAATGTAAAAAAAATACCTGAGATTTTGATGCAGGAAGGTTGGCATTTTGAAATTGACGACTCCGGTAATCTCACTTACAACGGCATCGTTTACAACGAAATGAAAGGCGTATATTCTTCGCCGCAAAGCATTCTTTACCGCACAATTCAGAAATCAATGTACCCTAATTCAACTTATGCTAACGACTCCGGCGGTAACCCCGATAACATTCCTGAATTGACACAAGAAAAATTCGTTGCCTTCCACAATAAATTTTACCATCCGTCCAATTCAATGATTTATATTTACGGTAATGGTAATGTTATCGAACATCTTGATTTTCTTGATAAAGAATATCTGCGTAAATTTGACAAGCAAACTATTGACGCAAAAATTACTATGCAACCTCCATTCGATAAACCCAAAGATATAACAGCAGAGTATTCTGTTGACACAAATGAATCTACATCTGAAAAGACTTTTTTGAGTATGAGTTATTTGTTGCCGACGGCGATTGAGAATACGGAACGAAGTTATGCAATTGATCTTTTGACGTATATATTAGTCGGTAGTGAAACGGGACCTCTTAAACGTGCCTTGCTTGACGCTGGAATCGGATTGGATGTAACTTGTTCGTATGACGGGTCAATTCTACAACCTTGTTTTTCTATTATTGTACATAATTCCGAACCGGATAAGAAACAAAAATTCATTGAAATTCTTGAATCCACTCTCAAAAAACTTGCCCAAGAAGGTATTGATCGTAAACTTATTGAAGGCGCACTCAATCGAACGGAATTTACGTTGCGTGAATTTCAAGTTTCCGGTTTACCTAAAGGGCTTGTTATAAACATGAGTATTCTTGACTCGTGGGCATACGGCGGCGATCTGTTGGAACATTTACGATTTGAACGGATATTACAAAATCTCAGAGCAAATATAGAGAATAATTATTTTGAAAATCTGATCAAAGAATTTTTGCTTGATAACACATCTCGCGGTTTCGTGATGTTGCAACCGAAACAAGGACTTGAGAAAGAAAATGCAGACAAATTAACTGCGAAACTTGCCGAAATCAGAAAATCATTAACCACAGAACAACTCGCAAAAATCAAAAAAGATCAACAAACTTTACTCAAACGCCAATCATCGCCCGACAAACCTGAAGATGTCGCAAAAATTCCACGGCTTGATATTTCCGATATTAACAGAACGGCGGATGATATTCCGTTTGAGCGTGTTGACGGATATCTTAATATTCAAGTAGAAACAAATGGAATAGCATATATTTCAATTTACTTTGACGCATTGCAAAAAATTAACGTTACAAAAAATACAAATGAAGACTTCTGTCATTATGTTTCACTTCTTGCGGATCTTTTGACACGGGTTGACACGAAAAATTATAGTTATGGCGATTTGAACAGCGAAATAGACCTTCACACGGGCGGAATTTCGTCTGGTTTGACAGTACATTCGTTAAAACAAAATTCCGCCGCGCAACCCGATTATATTTCATCATTAGTTGTCAGAACCAAAGTAATGCTTTCAAAACTTGAGACGGGTTTGGGTTTGGTATTTGAGGTGATAGATAATTCTAAGTTTGATGATCTTGCGCGTTTGAAGGAGATAATTCAGGAGTCGCGCGTAAATATGGAGCAATCGTTATTGTCGTCAGGTCAACGCTTTGCGCAGGTGCGATCAGCGTCTTATTTTTCCGCCGTTAGTGCTTACAAAGAAAAAATTACAGGAATTGATTATTATCGTTTTCTTGTTGAACTTGAGAAAAATTTCGACAAGGAAGGCAGCAACACGGCGTCGAAATTGAAAGCTGTTGCGGATGCGGTTTTGCATAATTCACGCGGAGAAATTAATGTTACGCTTTCGGCAAAAGATTTTGCGGCGTCAAAAAATATTCTTGACAAATTCAAATCAAAGCTAGCCAACAGAAAATCCGAAACACAATATCCTGCATTTAAGGAAAGTCAACTCAACGAAGCAGTGATAATTCCTTCGCGTGTTCAATATGTTGTCAAGGCGGCGAATTATAGGAAAGCGGGTTTTGAGTATTCGGGCAAGATGAAGGTGTTGGCGAATATTTTGCGAACCGGTTATCTTTGGAACAACATCAGAGTACAAGGCGGCGCATACGGCGGAGGTGTTTCGTTTGAACGCACTGGCGTATTTTCGTTGTGGTCGTATCGTGATCCTCATTTACGGCGAACTGTTGATATTTATGAGGGAGTGGCGGACTATTTGGAGAAACTTGAATTATCAGATGAAGATTTGACGAAAGCGATTATTGCAACTATCGGCGGACTTGACAAACCGTTGACGCCGTCCGAAAAAGGCAAACGTGTTATTTCAATGTCGCTTTCAGGTTTTACACAAGCAGATATTCAAAAAGAACGCGACGAAATACTGTCAACAACAGTAAACGATTTACGTAAATTCGCCAAAATGTTCCGCGAAGGAATGAAACAAAACAACATCTGCGTTTTCGGCAATGAAGAAAAAATTAAAGAAGATAATTCACTGTTCAAAAACAACATTCGTCCAATCGACTAAAAACATCACAAAGAAAATCAAGGTTATTATATTCTGTTCATACTATAAATTGCAAGACTCAAGAGCGTAAAAGTCAGTTTGCCGAGAAGTAAGCAGGCAATGGTAAAAGAAATTTAATAGAGAGAACAGTTTTTAATAGGCAGTTACAAAAATTCAATTGCGAGTTGTTTTCAACAATGCAACAATCCAGTAATGTATTGGACAAATGGGCAAATCGGGTGCTTTTTTTACAGCGTCTTGGTTGGGGATTGTTGTTTGCAGTTGTGGTATGTGTGGTTGGGATATTTTCTTATTATTTTTGGCTTGCGGTTCGGGCAGATGTTTTTGATTTACCTTCTTATGAAGATATTAATTCAGAGTCAGATACGTATTGGTCGGATCGGATGGAACGTGATGTTGCGTATGTTGACGGGATGAAAGTTTCTGAAATTCGTAAGGCGTCCCGATTACGGCTTCTTGTCAATCGCCAATTAAGTAATGCTTTGGCATTGGAATCGTATTATGAACGTAATCATGCAATCTTGGCAATTGCGCTTACATTGACGAAACATAATCTCGATGTAAATATTGACAAGACGTTACGGACAATGAATGAGACTTACGAGTCGTATTCGATTCGTGCGCGGATATACATTTCAATTGCGTTAATGCAAGTTCGTCAAAAAAATCTTATTGGTGCGATTAGCGCGTATTCTGAATATAAACGTCTTTTGAATTATGCGGATTTGAAACTTGATACGGCTGAAAATGAAGAGTCGTTTATTGGAGCGGTTACGGTTTTATATCTTGTGCAAAACTTTGAAGAACTTGCGGATTTATTTCGGATTCAAATTGAGTTTTCCCGCCGTATTAATTCGAGTCAACGTATGCGTGCATATCGTCTGATTGCAGTAGAACAAGCGCGGTCAGGTAATTTTTTGCCCAATGCGATTAACACATTTAAGATGATACATGACACGGTTGAGATTTCGCGTGCAATGCAACTTGTGATTGCGTTTGTGGCGCGTCCGCCTAAAATTGAACCTGTTGAGCCGGCGCATGTTGTGCCGCGTAGTGATGGTCCTTGGGAAACAATTCGCAGTACGCTTGTTGTCCGCAACACAATTGAAAGTATTCTGCGAATTATTATTAAAGAAGCATCTGATCTTGAACAACTACAAAGTATATTGAAACGTATAGCAGGTTCGATTTTAATGTGCGATCCTGATGTGTACAAAATTTTTCGCAGTGCGATTCAGGATATGCCGAATCTTGACAAGACGATTAAAAATTCTGTTTTGAAATTGCTTGATAATCCTGTTTCGGACAAAATTCGTGCGGAATTAAAAATGCCGCCGTGCCAAAAAAATAACGGCGAAGGAATAAGTGCAATTGATCCGGCACGTCATGATTGGATTGATGACAAAGAGGCGATTGATATTCAAATTACGATGCTTGATACGGAAACGCTTAAAAGTATAGATATTCGCCAATACACACGGATATTGTCTGTTGCCGCAACATCGTACCTGCATGCAAACCGAACAGCAGACGCGACCGCAACTCTCCGCAAAGCATTCAACTCCACAATACACCAACCCGATCAAACTGAACAAATACGATCATTAACTACAATCGCAGGTTTACAATTTGATACAGTTGCAATTGAAGATGCACATAAAACATTGCAAATATTGAACCGAAAATTAATCGCATCTAATCAATCCGTAAAAAATAATCCTGATAATACGGCAGATTTAATATCAGATGGAATTGTTGACGGGCAAATTTTAAATTTAGTTGAGTTGCAAATTACCGGACGATATTTTGATGAAGCCCGTAAAACCATACAACACATTAAATCAATTCCATTACGCGATTCTGCTTTGATGTTATTTGCGCGTGAATTAATACGTACAGACCAACTTGATGATGCCGCGAAAATTATTGAGATTATCTCCGACACGGCGTTTCAAAACGAATATAAACACCGTCTCACAATTGCTCAAACGGAATCCAAAGTGCCTATTAATTCGGCGATTTCAATTGTGTTATCTGAAGAGAGTCTTACTGTTGTCGGAATAAATAATCCTTTTACAACAACAGGAAACGAAAATATTTCGAGAAGTGTAAGTCAGTTGATTCGATTTGGTTTTTTTGAGTCAGCCGTGATTGCGGTAAAACGAATTGCGGATGTAACATTGCAATCAAAATTACTTACCCAAATCGGTCATGAATATGTTCTTATTTTCAGCTCTTATTCGCATCCTAACAATTTAAATCAAGTTGTCAGTGAACGGGCAATTAATAACGCGGTAACTATTTCTACAATAATTTCCGACGCCGAACAACGCATAATTTTTACATTATCAATAATCAATGCTATTTTGAATAATAAACGTTACGATAAAGATTCAGTATTGCTGCAACATCTTTTTGAACTGGTGTTGGCAGATGTTGAGAGTGTTAGTAAAAATACAGAGGCGCTTGGAAAAAGTACAGAAGAAAATAAAGAAAACGCCGGAAACGGAGATAAATTAATTACAGAGCAAGATTCGTTACGGCAATTGCGAGGAGAGATTTTTTCATCGGTACTGCTGGCAAAAATAAATTTGGAAAGATTGCGGATTGAAGAGGTGAATAATCGTAACAAAAATACCAATGACATTTTGAACAATAATGTAGCAATATTGACGGAAAAGGTAATCAAAGAGTTAGATAAAGAAAAATTGTCAGTTTCAAAAGTACGCGGATTGGTAAATATTTCTTTGGCGTTTTTACGCGGCGGTCAATTGCAAGAGACGGCAAACGCAGCCAAAACGGCTGAAAATGCAGCAACAGAATTGACAGATCGAAGTCATGTCATTTCCGCTTTGATCGACTTGATGGCAATTTATAAATTACTTAATGATATGGAATCATTTAAACGAGTACGTGATCGTGCAGTTGCGTTAGCGGTATCATTTATTCCGCTCGGAATTGATGTACGGCATATTAATGTTGCATGGCGGACACGAGATATTGAACTTGATCGGATAATGCGCAAGTTAATCGAGCTTGACAAGATTGATGACGTCCTAGCAACAGTTGAGAATATACATGAACCAATAATTTACGATAGAGTTATGCGGACAATTGTTTATATTAATTTGGACAAAAATAATTTCAACGCAGCCGAATCCGTTGCCAAAAAACTCCGCCTTCCCGAATACCGTTTTGCCGCCATCCGAGACACAAATTTTATTAAAAATTTAACTACAAATGATAACAGTGAAAATATAGAAAACAAATAAACCTAATTGTCTTCATATTTTTTGTTACAAAAATAAATCATGTTATTTTCATCAACAACACATCAAAATACAATTTTCACAGTATTACATGCCAACGCTATTCCATTGTCTATTTTCGGTTCGCTTTGGTTCGTTTCCACAATATTGATGCTCATCCTTTTTTTCAAACACCGCGTTAAACTTGGTTTTAAACTTTTGAGTATAATTTCATTGATTTCTGCGATTGAAACGTTTGTTTATACGGGATCATTTGATGATAAAGGACCGTTTTTTTCTTTTGTTGTAATTGCCGGATTTGTTATTTTTTATTCAGTTCTTTGGTGGTTTGCCAGCCAGTACGTTACGCGAAAACATGCAATGAGTATTGTCAGCGACAGAATAAAACTTCTTGGAAGCGAATATGAGGCGGTTGAAGTTGACTGCAATGAATTTACTTGGCTCGATTTGAATTTCTACGGCGAAGCAACATTAGCCGCTCAAGCCGAAGGCTTTCATAAGGTCAATGATATTGAATTATTGCACCTGTCCAGAATTTATCCGAAAACACGAACTTTTGCCCGCGTGTTCCAAAATAAAGAAGAAACTATAAGAGTAAGCGTCAATAACCAACGCTTCGTCAATCCCAAAACCGACGCCGAAAAAAAATATAACCGAAATTTTATCACCGTCCGAAGCGAACTCTCCAACGGAATTTTTCTATTTGTAAATAATCTGCAAGGCGCAACTCTTAACCGCGAAATTCAAGGTTCAATCGCACTATCTTTCGACCAACATTCCACAATTGCAAGACTTCTACTTGAACATGAATTACTCGTCAATGAATTGAATAAAAAAACCGGTGCCGTTCTAATCCCATACAACGATCCCGACGCCGCAAAACGCGCTTTTGAAATGGTCAAAGAAGATATAAGACGAAACGGTTTATTCACAAAAGATGAAATTTTAAGATTAGCAGCTTTACACGGACACAAAGGACATTTTGCAGATCAAGCGATTGCTTGTGCGGTGCTAAAAATCTCAACTGAATACAAAGACCTATTCAGCGCACAAGCCGCCGAACAAATCGCCGAAGCATACAGACGCTCACTAGAATCAAGCAGCATAAATAAACCAGAAAAATAAAGATTACTTTCCGTCCCACAAATT
>JAITDV010000069.1 GCA_031282385.1 Planctomycetaceae bacterium
GGTTTTAAGGAAAATCTCGGATAAAACAATAACTATATTGCAAATTATAACTCTAAATTGCAACCAGATAAGCCCAGAATTTATAGCACCAAATGACTTTTTCAGGGACAACTAAATAGTCGTTTATTGTGCTGTTTTTTTCTTTTTTATCAAGAAAAAACACAGTATCAATACTTTTTGTAACGTTTATCAAATCCACTAACAAATTGCGGAGAATTTAAGATGAGAAAGACAAATTTAGAATCAAGTTTATGCAATATCAAAGTCAACATGAGACTTGATGTTACAACAAATATCAATTTAGGCAAACAGGGTGGGGGAGGAGCAGTGTAGTCCAGAGAAAAATTTTGACTATAATTATCGTTACAATAATTCTCATGAAAATTCTCTCAAGCAACTTCTTTATTTTTCTGGTTTTACTCTTGTTGAGCTTATGGTTGTGATTGCGATTATTGGTGTATTGATTGCTATTCTTTTGCCCGCCGTGCAAGCCGCCCATGAAGCCGCAAGACGAATACAATGTAGTAACAACTTGAAACAAATTGGGTCGGCAATTCACAACTTCCACGACTTGCAAGATGCCTTGCCGCCAATTTGCATTTTTGCAAGCCACCCGACAATTCACATATTGCTGCGGGATTGTTCAACAAATGCAAAACAGAATCCGGTGACGACTCAACTGTTGTTTGGTCAGATCCGTCGGGCGTTCCCAATGAACTCAAGAAAAATTTGGCAATTAGCGCATACCGTTGTCCAGCTTCTCCGAACTACAAACCCGGATATTCACTCGGAATGTTCAACGCAGGTGCAGAAGCGGGGGCAGGTACTAAGACGAGTTATGCAGCTCTTTACGCCAAAAATAATTTTACAAACCATTGGGAACGATATTGTGTTCATCGTTCTGACAACGATCAACGAAATCAGAACACTTACGTCGTACCGTTTAAACTTCCAATAATTAAAATGAATATCGGCGGTAACATTGGAAACGAAGGACACCGCAAACGTATTGTTGATTGGAATTACAATCAAACTATAACAGGTTGGTGGTCGGACGGAACAAGTAATCAGTTATGTTTTGCGGAAAAATTTATTCCAGTTTGGGCATTTAACGGATGTTCCCTTTTATCGGGGCAAGACTTTCCTCCGTGAGTAATTGTTTTATTTTTGGTTATATTATTTTTTTGTTTTTTGTTTGTTGGCTACACTTTTAATTTTTGTTTTGGAGTTTGGCTCGGTTTTTAGTTTTGTGGGGAAAATTTCTGGAATTGGAATTTCGGTAAGAGTAAAAAGTTGTTCGATCTCCTTGCGCGGTTTTGGAACATAAAGAGCCGGTATGTTGCCGTTCAGTTGAACCTCCACGGTACAGAGCGTTTCTAATAACTCAATTCCCTCCTCAACAGTCATGTCCAATTTCCCCCAACTCTCCCGCAATTTTTGTATCAACATATAAGACAACATCTCAACAAACACATGTCCGCGTGTCCGGCTTTCTTTTCGTACATAAATTGGTCGTAATTCCAATTGCCACGTTTTGCAAGTTCGGAACGCCTTCTCTACCATGGCTAAATCCTTGTAACGCGAATGGACAAATTTCTTATCATACTCATTCACCGCCAAACTGGTTGTCAAACAATAACAACTGTCAAGCTGCGAAATTGCCCATAACTTTTCTTTATCCGTAACAATACTGATCGTCCGTAACGTATCATTGCTCTCCAATTGATTCCAACCCTGAATATTCATCCGCCGTAATTTGTCGTTGCAATATTTCAGCGACGTCGATAATTTTGCACGCGAATGTTGACTCAAATAACGATTACGTTCGGTAATAATCTGTTCCAATTTCAATATTTTTGATTGACAGTTTTGGTTGATTTCGTCGGCTCGAATCGGATTACGTTTCAAAATATATCGGTTTTGCTCTGTAACAACCTCATGAAGCTCTTCATCAAACAACGATAATTGAAACACATTTTGTTTGAGAAGCGTTTTGATTTGTTTTTGTGTTAACGCCGTAATAAAATCAAAATCATGTTCGAGCAACTCTTTTTGTTGCGTACTCTTGATCATGCCGCGATCTCCAAGGAATACGACTTTTTGGGCATGAAAACGTTGGGAGGTTTTTTTGATTTGGTTGTGCATTGTTTTGGTATCGTTGGTGTTACCCTCGAACAACTCAACCGCAACAGGAACTCCATCATCAGCGCAAAGTAAACCAATAACAATTTGCATTTTCCCTTTTTTCTTATCGCGATTGTAACCAAAAGCAGCAAGCTCATTTTGAACTCCCTCAAAATAGGACGAGGTTACATCGTACAAAAATAACGAACACGGCGATTGATGGTAATGTTTATGGTGCAATTTCGTTTCGATTTCGGATTGATGTTTTGCAAGCCAGTCAAGATTGTTGTACAAAGAATTTTCGTCAAACGTGCCTAACTCAAGAAAATCAATTTCATGGTTTCGGGCAAGCCGTGTTGCGGAAAGGCTTGAACCTTGATCAATCGTGCGGGCGAGAATCTGCCAAAGAGCCAACCGACCGTCGCGGGAGGAACCGAGCGTGTCCACAAGACCGATCTGTTTCGCTAAAGAGTACAGAAGCCAAACGGCGCCAACCGATTTTCCCTGAGTGATTTCAGGCGTTTTCTTGTACGATAAATCGGTGGAGGTTGAGGCGGTTTCGGGATGTTGGGGGCGTGCGAGGTTCGCAGCAAGTTGCGGCAATAAACGTTTATTTTTCAACACGGCAGCGAAGGCTTCACAAGTTTTTTCACCCCAGCCGGTGATATTGAGAAGTGTTGTTTTGATAATTTTTTTACCTTCACGGCGGGATTGACGCAAAAAATATTGAGTGTGAATAATACCTTTTTTATCGGTATGGACGGATTTTTCAACATACATCGGATTTTATCGTGTTTGAGTTCGTTAAAGTAACTTTTTGGGAGGAACACTCGATCAGAAATGAATCTTTTGGGCGAGCAATACTGCTCACCGGGTACTGTAAACAATAAAAAACACACAATATTCCAAAAAAAATTAGAAAAAAATAAAAACTAATTATTTCTACTGGGTACACTTCTTACAAAATCCTACGTTTTCAAGCACTTGATGAAAATTCAGTACCCCAAAAAAGGGAACATCTGTTTTAACAAAACAATTTAACAAAAAAAACCTTAGTAGCAACATGGATCACCTACAATCAACCTTGTTACCGTATTTCGTATTTTTTTAATAAGGTAATAAGGTTGTTCTTGTCTAGGACTTTTTGCTACTAAGGTTTTTTTGTTAAATTGTTTTGTTCAGAAAAATATGTTAAAAATATGGTTTGTATTCACTACATTGACCTAAATGATTACGCGAAATTTAAATTCAGAACTGTTTGTAAAAACCGAATTTTAATGTGCGACGAGTAAAACAGATACAAAAATAAGTAAATATTATTTATGTTTTTAATAACAATATTAAATTGAATTTATTGCTTGTTGTAAATCGTTGATAAGGTCGTCGGCGTCTTCCAAACCAACACTGAAACGGAAAAAACCATTGTGAAATTCTTTGGGGTACAAATATTGCCGTTCATCATTTTCGCCGATAAATACAATTAAACTTTCATCATG
>JAITDV010000090.1 GCA_031282385.1 Planctomycetaceae bacterium
CTATAAATTCTGGGCTTATCTGGTTGCAATTTAGAGTTATAATTTGCAATATAGTTATTGTTTTATCCGAGATTTTCCTTAAAACCTTGCAAATATTAGACCTTTTCTCTAACCTAAAATACATCAACGCAACAAAAAACCTACAACGAAAACAGCCTTTAACTCCTCCGAGACCACCCCTAACCCCTCCGAAGGAGGGGAATAAGAAGACGCCTCCTTCGGAGGCGAATATTCCCTTCCTTCGGAGGGGTCAGGGGTGGTCTCCTACAGATTAGCGAAAAGGGCTATTATCAAAATTAATTGACAAGGAGTACCCATTCAGATGCTCAAACAAACTCGCCGCGAACAAGTTGGCTACCATTAAAACAACAAAAAGACTTTTTCAGGGACAACTAAATATTCGGACGATTTTTTAGATTCTGTAGAAATAAAAAACGAATAGTATAGAATATAGGCAAATTGAAATTATAAAAAAAGTATTATCATTATTTAACACTAATCTTGTATTCGCGTAAAATATTGCCATATAGCCAATATATAAAATTAGATTAACATCTGATTACAAATAGACTTGCACGAAGGTTACGAAATTTTTTTCTAAAATTTTTAAATTTTTCTGAATTTAGCTCTTAGTCCCCCTTGTGGAAAATAAAAACTAGTGCATAATTACCTCCAATGTTTGATATATCAAATAAATTAGTTGATTTCAAATAACTCACCTCGTGCAAACAAGTTTTGAATTTATTTGCCCAAGCCAGCCGAAACGGTTTCGGACAGGGCTTGATTTAAACAATTGCAACAGATGTTTTAAGTAACGTAACGTTATTTCAGAAAAACTTTAAAAAGAAAGGTTAGAAAATATGTCAAGAAAAGTAAATTTTGTATCAGAAGTATTTGCAAATCAGAATTCGTCAATCAAAAGGACAATCTGCTGTAGAAATTGTGATTCAAATCACAAAGAAATTCCTCATTTTGCCCGAAATGTTAATGTTAACTTAGTTGAGGAGATAACTAGGAACTGCAGCAACGCAATCAAACCCAAACCTAACGTCAACAATTACAAGTTTGGTTTTACATTAGTTGAACTTCTGGTTGTAATTGCGATCATCGGGATCTTGATCGCACTACTATTACCAGCAGTACAAGCAGCAAGAGAAGCAGCACGAAGAATGAAATGCCTAAACAACATGAGGCAACTCAGTCTTGCTCTTCACAATTATCACGACACATTTGATGCGTTGCCGCCTGAGGTTGTTGTGATTAATGACGGTATGAGTTGGACAAATGCCGACGGTAAATCACAGGGGGCAGGTCAAAATTTGAGTGTACTTGGACGAACATTGCCGTTCATTGAACAGACCGGTATGTCGAATAATATTGACTTAGGAAATTTTGACTGGTCTTCCCAAGGGGTTGATGATAGTAATAGTTTTAAGGGAGGTCATGTTTTGTTCGGAAAATGGGGCAAGATTAAAGTTCCGGTTTTCCTTTGTCCTTCAGCTAATGATATTCTCAACCGTGCGGGTAACGGGGCTGGTCAATCATTTACTTCACACTATTGTGCGAATGCAGGTGCTGCTGAAAATGATATGATCGCGTCTTCCAGATTTTCTTGGGGCGATCAAATTACCCCGCAAACTGCGGCTCCCGACAATACCGGAGCATGGATAACAAATGGTATCATTTTCAGAAATAGTGGAATTTCAATTAGTGGAATCGGAGATGGTACTTCAAATACTTTCGCATGGGGAGAACTTTCGTGGGATGGTTTCAAACAAATGGCATGGATACGTACCACTACTTCGTTATGCTTCTCAAAGGCACAGGGCGAAATGTTACCTATCAATCTCCACAAAAAATTGGGACCAACAGGAACATACACGTTTAAAGTCAACGGAACAGCGCCGAGTGCTGATCCTAAATTGGAAAGTACTGGAACGAATTATGGACCTTTTGGTTCAAATCATCCAGGCGGCGCTAATTTTGGACTTTGTGACGGTTCGATTCGTTTTGTCAACGAGAACATTGACACAAGCACACGTTTGTACTATGGTTGCCGTAACGATGGCGAAACTGCAACATTGCCATAAAATTCTTTAAATGAATTTTATAAAAGCATATCTCAAATGAGGAATCTCTAAAATATATTTTTTAGGGGTTCCTTTGCTGTTATCTGTTTGTCGATTGTAGGTCATTTTTTTATGTTTTTGGGTCTTGCGAAATTGCAGTATGTTTAGTAAACCTTTTCTCTAACCTAAAAATACATCAACGCAACAAAAAACCGCCTTTAACTCCTCCGAGACCACCCCTAACCCCTCCGAAGAAGGGGAATAAGAAGATGCCTCCGAGGGAGGCGAATAATTCCCCTCCTTCGGAGGGGTCAGGGGTGGTCTCCTACAGGTTAGCGAAAAGGTCTAATATATATTTGTTTTCCAATCTTCGATTAAGTTTAATAGTTTTGGTATGACTTCTTCGTATGAAAATGTACCGATTATTGTTCCATTTTGTTTTAGGTTGACGGAATTTACTCCGCACCAAATTCCGAAATCTGCGTTGTCTGTTTCGCCTGGTCCGTTGACTCGGCATCCCATAACCGCAATCGTCAACGGATAATCTTGAATTGCACGAGTCCTTTCATAAATCTGCTCCGCCAACATA
Organism: Planctomycetaceae bacterium; assembly: GCA_031282385.1. Taxonomy (GTDB): domain Bacteria; phylum Planctomycetota; class Planctomycetia; order Pirellulales; family Thermoguttaceae; genus WRKP01. Next base: position 2,659 of record JAITDV010000090.1, read on the forward strand.
ACAAAACGTTCATTTTCCACCCGCGCACAACTCGGACAACTTATAATATTCAACGCTGCACGTTTCCAAATACCGGAATGTATTGTACCTTTTCTGACATTGTCCAAAATAAGTTTTCCCGCAATTATTTCTTCTACCTTACGATCATTTGAAACCGTCAAAGAAACACGCAACGTGTCGCCAATTCCTTCAGCAAGAAGCGGCTCAATTGCAGCCCGCGATTTAATTAAACCTTCAGGCAAAAGCCCCGCCTCCGTTACGCCAAGATGCAACGGAATATCAGGACGAAGTTCATTGAAACGTCTATTTGCCGCCGTAACTGTTGCCGGATCGGACGACTTTATTGAGACGCAATACCGCGTGAAATTTAACGTATCAATAAATTCCGCGTGTTCAATTGCACTGTTTATTACCCGATCAATATCTGTATCCGTATGCGATTTTATCCCGTGAGACAAATTAGGATCAAGACTTCCATAATTCACACCTATTCTAATCGCGCAATCATTGTCTCGCGCAACTTGAACGATAAATTTAACTTTGTCTTGCCAAGATTTCTGCGGTTCAGAATGATGTAAATGACCCGGATTGTATCTTATCTTGTCAACGTATGGAGCAACTAATGCCGCCAATTTATAATTCTCTTGCAAGTCAACAGACAGATTTGCGGTTGTTCGTTTTCTTATTTCACGCAACGCTTCTGCGTCCGCTTTGGAATCTACCGCAATTCTTACAATCGCCGCACCTGCATCGGCAAGATGTTGGCAAGTTGCCGCTGTAGATTCAAAATCAATCGTTTTGGTTGCCGCCATACTTTGAATCGCAACTGCTTCACCTCCGCCAATCGAAATTGTACCAATACGAACAAGCCGCGTTCTTTTTTGTAACATTATTTCAATTCTTGTTATTTTGATTTAGGGGAAGGGAATTAAGAATTATAAACTGTTCACACTTTAAATTTTCTTCACCGCCGCCTGCTTACCTAACGGTTATTTTTTTATGATGATTTCTTTTCCGATGTATTTTTGTAGTACTTTTGGAATGGTGATTGATTTATCTGGTTTTTGATTTAGTTCAATAATTGCGATCAATGCTCTACTGATAGCAATAGCAGTTCCGTTTAATGTATGTAGAAATTTTGTTCCTTTTTCACCTTTGATTCGGTATCTTGCGTTTAGTCGTCTTGCCTGATAATCGGTACAATTTGAGGTACTTGTAACTTCGCCGTATTCGCCGTTATTTCCGCGTCCGGGCATCCATGCTTCCAAATCGAATTTGCGGTATGCCGGTCCGCCTAAGTCGCCTGTTGCCGTATCGACAACTTGATACGGAATTTCAAGCCCGTCAAAAATTTTACATTCCAATTGCAACATTTCTTGGTGTATTGCGTCGCTTTGTTCGGGCAACGTAAACGCAAACATTTCGACTTTTGTGAATTGATGTACTCGATATAATCCGCGTGAAGCGCGACCTGCTGCTCCGGCTTCTGTACGGAAACAATGTGAAATACCACAATATCGCAACGGCAATTGTTCCGCGTCAACCGTCTGTTCCGCAAGTAAACCGCCAAGCGGTATTTCCGCTGTTGCTACCAAACTCAAATCGGTGCCGTCAATACTATATATCTGTGTTTCTTGACCGCGCGGGATATAACCGGTACCTTGTAGGATTGAGTTACGGGCAAGATCGGGAGTTGACGTAGGGGTGAAACCGGCGTCAATTAGGATATCGAGAGCGTATTGTTGTAATGCTAATTCAAGAAGAACGGCGTCATTTTTGAGAAAGTAGAAACCCGTTCCGGCAACACGCGACCCAGATTCAAAATCTATCAGATCAAGACTCTCGCCAAGCTCCACATGATCAAGAACTTTAAAATCATATACCGGAATTGCAGTTTTACCGTTAGCAATTGGCAAGTTGGCGTGGTCATCGGTTCCAATTGGTGCTGACGGGTGTGTCATGTTTGGTATTGTTCTTTGAACCGCGTCTATTTCTTCTTCAAGCGTATCTAATTTTATGCGAATTGAATCTATTTGTTCGCGTATTTTACGTCCGGTTTCTTTTTTGGTCTCGCGTTCTTCAACGGTTATGGATTTACCGATTTGTTTTGCGTTGTTATTTGATTCTGCTTGTAGTTGTTCGAGTTCATGTTGCAAGTGTTTTCGTTCAGTTTCAAGCAAAACAAAACGATCAACATCCGCAGTAACAAAACGACGCTCACAATTCAACTTAACAGCGTCAACATTATCAATAATAAATTTTCGATCTAACATATTTTTAAATTATTTATATTCTGAAATTCAATTTCCAAAGAGCAACGCTCTACGTTCAAGATTCATTTTAAACTATTTACACGTTAACTTTCGTTTACCGCCGCTTGTTTATCTATCGGCAAATAGGTTGCTGCGCTCTTGAGTCACACAATTTATTGTACGAGCAGTATAGTACAATCAGTATAACACAAAGAAATAAACAAAAAACATAGGGGAATATAATCAACATCATTAACAAAAAAGGTAATTATTCAGTGGAATTTTCATTACGGGCTTTGGGGGTGCGTACAACACGGCAGTCTGCGCGGGCAAACAAAAATGTCTGATGCACTTGCTCCGTGAATTGAAAAACGTAACAAAATACAAGAACAAAACCGGTGATTGGTGCGAATTTTCTAAAAAGTTGAAACGGATTCTCCGAGATGGAATTCGTCTTTGCGGGAAGCGTTCGGAGTTAGCCGCGACAACTTTTGAACAGTTGCGTAACCGTATTGAGTTGCGGTTGTCGAAACTGCTTCAACAGGATTTGAACAATGTTGAAGCGAAACGTTTGGTCAAACGAATGAAGCGGCATCGAAAGAAACTATTTTGACTTTTTTGTACCATGACAATGTTCCGTTTGATAATAACCATGCCGAGCGGGCTATTCGCGATAGTGTGGTGAAACGGAAAAACAGTAATTGTAACCGAAGCCAACAAGGATCCGAAACGCAAGCAATTCTAATGAGCATTTTTCAAACTCTAAAACAAAGAAAATATAACCTCGTAAAAACGCTCGGAAATGCACTAAAAGAAGTAATTCTCACAAAAAAATTACTAACACTACCACAAAAAAAAGAAAATTCCACTGAATAATTACTGCAATTCGCCTTTAACGCGAACAATCGGCGGACGATCTACTTTGAGATGTAAATCGCTGCCACTAAACTTGACCAACACGCTGAAAAGTTTATCGATACTCGTATTCTTTTTTCTTTGTTGTTAAACGCCGCGCTGGCTAAACCGCGTCGGGCGGCGACGAAAAAAACCGCGCGATTGTACCTATCGTATTTCAATCGTCAAGTTAGAACGGCGCAAAGGTAATTTTTATAACATCCCGAAAACGACTAATAATAAGTTCTTCAAAATTTGCCGCAGAGATCGCAGAGGACGAAGAGAGAAATTATTTTTGGATACAAATAGACCTTTTCTCTAACCTAAAAATACATCAACGCAACAAAAAACCTACAACGAAAAACCGCGTAAAAATATATTCTCCTTCTTTGAGTTCTCTTGCGGTGAAAAATAAATTATTAGAGACGCCCGCGATATTTTTTTGTCAAGCGCGATTTGCAAAAAGTATAAGGCTATCCGCAAAAATGTAAATCGTTTGATTGTAATCCGGTCAAAAAAACTTGGACAAAAACGGCTTGAATAAGGTATTTTGCAACGTTCAAGATTATTTTGAGCCGGTTGAAAAAAAATTTTTTTCGTTGTCTGTTAAAGTAGTCTTGCGTTTTTTTGCAAGATAAATTATACTTTCCCGACCGCACGTAAATCGCGTTGGTTGACGAGCGGCAAGCCCGCGGGATTCGGAGTTTTTGTAACGAAAAATCCCGCAAATTTGAATTGCGGAAAGTTTGCTTGAGTTCCGCGCAAATCGTTTTTTTGCGTAGAATGAGAATTTTTCGCATTGAATTGAAAATTATCACGCGATGTTTTTTCATGTTGTCGAGGAAAAAATTTACGGCGGGATAATTTTTGTAACGTTTAAGCAGATCCGCTAACGCGGGGACGCCAACAAAATTTTAATGGAGGAGAATAAAATGAGAAAGACAAATTTATTGTCAAGTTTGGTTGTCGCCGAATTTAACGTCAATGTCGATATTGATGTTAAGGCAAATGTTAAAATAGGCGGGGGGGGGGG
>JAITDV010000114.1 GCA_031282385.1 Planctomycetaceae bacterium
AAATCGAAAAATTGATGCACTTGCGGATTATCTTGTCCATTTCTCGTTTGATACACTTTTAAAAAATAAGAAGGGAATCGTTGCAAACACGAAATGTTTACCAGCGGAGAAAAACATTGAGATTGAACATCTCAAAGCATTGACAGGACTGTATTTGTCGGTCGCATATATTGCGGTCAAAAATATTGTCAAAACAAACGCACGTTATTATATTGCGTTTGCGGCGTTTGACAGAGATATACATTTGTTCAGTAAAAAATTGAAAGGCGACGCGAAGTTTCTACCGAAAATTAAAGACGCTACTGGAAAAGACAGAGATAATTATTTTGCGCTCACGCAGCATTTTTTGGACAAAGACGATGAGACAGACATCAATCACGTGTTCAAGTTAAAAGACGGTGAAAAATTTGGTAAAGCGTTTCGGTCATTTTTGAAAACAATAAAACATCATTTCGACAAAAAATGGCGAGAGATTTTTCGCAACAATATTAGCGAAGCAAAAACGATTCACGAAACAGGATTTCTTTTGACGTCGGCACGTAACAATGTCGAACATTTGAATGTGTTGACAGAGTTACCGAAGTATGTCGGCGATTTCAGAAAAGACGCTAAACAACCAATGACTTCGTATTTTGAACTTTTTCATTATTTGTTGCAACGTATGATGACCGAACCGGATTATGAGAACGGGATACTGAAATTACAACATTTCGCCGAAACATTACAAAAATATCATACTCCAAGTAACGATTTAATAAAGTTGATGTTTGTTTCGTTTGCCTATAATTTGCCGCGATACAAAAATTTAACGATTGAAGCGTTGTTCGATAAAGACAGCAAATCTGGTAAAAAGTTAGACGAAGAAAGAAAGTGGAAGGAAGACGAAAATAATAAAAGAAACAATTAAATAACAGATAACGTGTTCCCGTATTTATGCGATGTACCTTTTAACGATGTTTGATCTTCCGAGCAAAACGAAACCTGAACGCCGGATTTATCGGCGATTTAGAAAACAGCTGCTGGAAAGGAAACGACAGAGTTGTATTTGCCGCATATTGAACATGCTGTAGAAGAATAATCGGGACATTATGTTGTTTATCTCTCGTTTTTCCATGATATTGAAATTGAAACGCAGCATAAGCTCAAAATTTATGTGTTTGTGATAGATATTTCCGTGATTCGGGTTAATATAAAATCGAATACATAAGTGTAATGAATATAGTTGGTATTTGAATGTAGAACACATAAAGCAGTTGGCAAATGATTTTGAATTTTCGTGTTTAAATTTTCACAAATTATTTTTTCGTAATCATTCGTGAAAATTTGTGGATAAAATGAATAATTATTAGAGGTTCCCATTTGAATTTCGTGTGTTTACTTTATATTTTTTTTGTAACAAATTCTAGAAAGACTCAATCAATGACAAAATTTCTTTTTCGATTCGAGATGGTAGCCGCAATGGCGGTTTTCATTTTTTTGGTTTGTTTGAATGTTTGTGCGGATGATAAAATTGCTCCAAGCGGTTTATTACGGATTGTACAATTATGCGATCCGCAACTTGGTTTTGGTAAAGACAGTTTCGATTCAGACGTAAAAAGATTTGAACAGGCAGTTAAACAAGCCAATGAGTTGTTACCGGATTTGGTGTTGATTGCCGGCGACATGGTGAATAGTGTGAATGAAAAATCTGTTTCTGCGTTCAAAAAAACGTTAGTGAAAATCCAACCGCCGGTAATTTTAACGGCAGGAAATCACGATTTGCCCGATCCTGTTACGGAAGCAAATCTGAAATATTACCGCGAAACTTTTGGCAACGATTTTGTTGTGTACGAATGTCAAGGGCGTTTGATTATTTCCGCCAATTCGCAGTTGTGGAGAAAAGCACCGAAAGAAGAAACCGAAAAACAAGAACAAAAATTACGGGATACATTGAAAAATGCAAAAGAAAAAAATCTACCCGTGATTTTGATGACGCATATTCCGCCGTTTGACAATAATCCGAATGAAAAAGATGAATATTTTAATTTGCCGCAAGAAAAGCGAATGGAATTGTTGACATTAGCAAAAGACAACGGAGTTTTTCTTTGGCTATCAGGACACACGCATAAAACCAAACGCCGTGAATATAACGGTATTACAATTTTAAACGGAGAAACAACCAGCCAAAATTTTGATAAACGCCCATTTGGTTTTCGTTTGTTGACTGTGCAACCCAATAACCAATGGGAATGGGATTTTCAACCCCTAAAGACAGAATAAACTCTAAAATTCTAATTTTGTATTCGCTTGCAACATAAATCCGTAAACCCCAAATCACAACTCATCAACTAATTCATAAATACCTTGTTAATCCATTGATTGAGTGTTTTTTTGCCAACTCTATGAGTGAATGAAAAAATTTCCGTTGTGAATTATCGAGAAGTGAAAAATCAATTTTTACCAAAAACTTTATGACAGTGTGCGGTTTATTCATTTTAACAAGAATATGGGCAAGACTTAGACGAATCTCTGTTGCTTTTTCCGTATAATGTTTCAAATATTCTTGCATATTCAATGATAGGGTTCAAATTGGAACAGACAAAGGAAGCGGTCATCAAATGTCTGAAACAACTCAAAGAAGGTGATAAATTTAACGTTATACCATTTGAGAGCAATTACAGTCTTTACTCTGAAAAATTGGTTGACTTTAATGCAAAAAATTACGAAAAAGTTAAAAAGTTTGTCCAATCGCTTCAAGATATGGGCGGTACTGAACTTTTATCACCAATACAAAAATAAAAGAATGCGAGAAATTGATTGACCGAAATGTTGATTATCAGGCATTTTTGGACAAAATTATTGACGAATTACAACCATATTTTTCATCGCCTTCAAGAGCACTTAAAAACTTTTCAAAAAGATGAAGAAAGAAACGCCAAAGGTTTATACCTTAATAGAACTATATTTGAAACAAAAACAAAGTATTTTCAAACGGATATTTCGTTTTTGGTAATACGTCAGAATTGGGATTGATTCTTTCCAATATTCCGTTGGAAAATACTTTAAATTTGTGTTGTGTTTCGTTTAACTACTGATAATAAAATAAAAATCGGATACAATTTTCAGAACTTCAATAGACCTTTTCGCTAACCTGTAGGAAACCACCCCTTACCCCTCCGAAGGAGGGGAATAATTCCCCTGTTAGGGGTGGTCTCGGAGGAGTTAAAGGCGGTTTTTTGTTGTAGGTTTTTTGTTGCGTTGCTGTATTTTTAGGTTAGAGAAAAGGTCTAATTAATAACTTTTTTTTGTGAAAGGACAAACTATGTCAAACAAAAATGACCAAAAGAAGACGAAAGCTAAACGTCTTGGTGTCAAGTCTGTTTTCGTTCACGGAGATAATCGCCTTGCGATTACAACATTCGGCAAAGGCAACGACGCTGAAATTGCGTTAAAAACCGATGCGAAAGGCAATGAAATCAAAGATAAATTGCCAACCAAAGTCGGCGGCGGAAATGTCCACACAATTGTGCCGGATATTGATGTAAAGGGCAAAGACTATCAAGGCAATTCACTTGACGTATTGTTAAACAATCCCGCCGAACATGCCGCCGAAGATTATCTGAAACTAAAATCACAACTCGAAAAAGAATTCTTCGGAAAAGAATTTCC
>JAITDV010000119.1 GCA_031282385.1 Planctomycetaceae bacterium
TTCTCTAACCTAAAAATACATCAACGCAACAAAAAACCTACAACAAAAAACCGCCTTTAACTCCTCCGAGACCACCCCTAACCCCTCCGAAGGAGGGGAATTATTCGCCTCTCTCGGAGGCGTCTTCTTATTCCCCCCCTTCGGAGGGGTCAGGGATGGTCTCCTACAGGTTAGCGAAAAGGTCTAATATAATTTTCCATCACCGCCGCCTGCTTACCTATATTGGAAAGCAAGCTTTTACGATCTTGAGTGCGGAATTTATAATACGAACAGTATATTTTGTATCATTTCATTCAATTGTATTTTTAGTAGAGACGCAATGCATTGCGTCTCTACGGAATGATGTTATCGAATATATTTCGATAAAAAAACATGCGGCTGAATAGTTACGTTGTCTTTAAGGCGTTTTCAAAACAGAGGCGTTTGGTGTTATTGTTTTTATATTTGGGGTCAAGTCGGTTTTTATATCTCCGATAGCGGCTTGAATTAATTGGAGGATAAATTTGATTTTATCTGGGTCTTTCCAATAGTCATCGTAATGTCCAAACGCGGAATAAAACACGCGTCCCTTGCCCTCCGCGCGTCCCCAAACTATCGGACAAGGCGGACGGCGATACATTTCACCGCGCATCCCTGCCGTCTCTAAAATTGCAAAAACGCGAATATCATCGTTAAAGTTCTTGTGAACATACCACTCATCAAACATACGAAAACTTTTACCCTTCCCCGCAAGCCACGTAAATGGTGAAGGTTGAACGACTGATATAGTTGTTTCTTGGGAGGGACCGTGAATTGTAAATTCAGCGCCGATAAATTTTGTGAAATCAGTTATTTTCTCTTTGGGAGAATTTTCATAAACATTGCCCCCAACCCGATTCGAATCTGTTGTCGGATGTAAACCTACAAATCCTTTACCGCCGCGAATTGCCGTCAATAACTTTTTCCAACCATTTTCCGTCAACGCCCATTCAGGATGCCCTTTTGTTCCTTTTGCAAGCTCGCCGCTTGTCTGAAAAATAAAAGCATCGTATGAGTCAATATCTCCATCAAAAACAGAACCATCTTTGGTGCAAACTACCGCAATTTCGGCTGTTTTACACACATCTGTAATCGCAATATCTGACACAGACGGTTTACCGTTGATAGATTTGACTGTCGAATGTTCGTAGCCGGCGGAATTGGAAAAGTAAAGTACTTTCTTTGTTGTTTCAGCAGCGTTGCCAACACTTACCGAAACAAACATTACCGCAAGACAAATAAAAATCGTAAATGTCTTTCGCATTTTTTCTCCTTTATAAACTACTCACACTTACAATTTAGGCAACACGCACAAAACGTAATCTTTTGGAAAGCCCGTTTTAACGTTATTGTGTTACTTAATTTCGGATGTGTTTTCGTATTGTGTACTGCTCGTACCACAAATTACCTGACTCAAGAACGCAAAAGCCTGCTTTCCTATTAGGTAAGCAGGCAAAGATAAAGGTAAAGGAAATTTAAAGTGTGAACAGTTTAAATATGCTTGAGGCAATACCTCAAGCTGTTTTTTACTCTAATGGGTAAATTTATACTTTGCGACTTGGAACATTGCCTCAAGCCGCAACCGAAATGTCAAATACATTATAACTGTTCAGTTGCTGTCTGCCTACAATCAATTAGAGGTTAGAGGTTGGGGTTGTTATTTTGTATCATCCCAATCAATTGCGTTGTCATATTTTGAAAACGCTGTAGAAGCGAAATACATTACGTCTCTACTAATCCATAACTACAACTACACCCCAAACACGCGTCTGAACAGTTACATTTTTTATTTGTTTTGCGCACTTTGTAACAAATAGTCTAACAATTCATTTCTTTTATGACGCGGTTGATCTTTGGTACGGACAACCTTGTAATCTGAATCTGAATTAATGATAATTTCGTGTTTGAATTGTTTTATGTTTCCTCTGGCGCCGTCATCAAATGGTTCCAAAATTGTACCTTCTGTCAACACATCGCCGTTGATAGATTGTGCTGACAGCATGAGCAAACCGAGATATTCCGCCTTTTCTTTTATTTCCGCGGTAAGTTCGCGATTCATTTTTTCTGCGGTTCGTGTATCGGTTGTCAGAGCGTTTCGTTCAGTTTTGACGTCAGTGATTGTCAATTTGCCTTGATCGTCGATCTTTATGGAGAAATCCAGAATTTGTAAATCACTAAAATTTTCGTAGATGTCAGATCGTAATTCTTTGACAAACTCGCTAAAATCCGGCTCGCGACTATTCTCCCACTCTTCACGATCAATTGTTCTACCCCACTTAGCAGGATCGTAGTCAAGCGGGAGAAAAACTTTTTTAATGAAAAGATGAGGGTTTTCCTTCATATTGAGAGATGAAGCATTGAGAGCGGCTTCCAAAGCAAGGCAGACCTCTTCCACTGAATCCTTATCGAATCCTTCAACAAATGCATCTTCTGGGTTTACGATAAAAACACCATCCGGGTTTATGCTATGTTGGAAACTATGTTCTTTGTAAATTTCTAATTCAGGAGATAATATGCCCTTCTCAATTAAAACATCAGCGTATATTTCATGGAAAGTTGCATACGCAATCGGAAGTAAACCCAGACACGACCAACTTTCACCATTGATTCTCATTTCCTCTCTCATTGCATCCGTTATTTTCCCCGGCTGAACAGTTTCATTGTTCGCTAATGGAACATTAACGGCAGAGGAACGTTTGTAAGTTCCAGAGGAAGCCAAAGTCGATTGAATGTATTCGTCTTTAGTATTTCGCAAAGAAGAACTCAACGACGAAGATTGAGCACCAACTACAAAATTAGACTGATTACCAATATTAACTTTTGGTCGCGACACCTGCAAGTCGGAACTAGAAAACGGATTTTGAAATATGTCCATAATTTTTTTTCGTTTTAACAACCAGTAACGTGAGGTACTACGTTATGGCTAAGTTCAATATTTTCACATGATCTAAAATTAAATTTCGCAGTCTTAGGGCTATTGGAAATTTCTCAAAATCATGTTGAAAACACAACGCCCAACGCCTTCAACCATATCGTCCTAGTATATATGATTTGGAAAATCTGTCAAGGTACGGAACGTTACAGACCAGATGCGAGTCAAGCTAATCTCAATGTGCGTTTGTTTTTCTTAACTATTCAATCGTGAGAATCTCTAAAAATTATTTTTGTAACTATTCAGTCGCGTGATTCAATTGTTTAGAAAAAAATGTGTTAGGGAATGGAACTAAGCAAACTAAAACGCAGATCCTAAAATAAACGTAACTATTCAGTCGTATCAATAAACCATCCCTAAACAATTGGATTGCGGGCAGCTTGCGGATGAATAGTTACATTTCTTTTAATAATTGTTTCAATTCTGATTTTTTGAGATCGTTTTCATTGTTGAATTTTAGAATTACGGCGTCATATTTTTCAAAATATTTTGAATCGTTAATGGTAGAAATTTCGGCAATCCGTGTTGGATTATCTATTGGGCAATTTGTTTCTGCATCGTTGTGTTGTGTAATTTTTGGTATTGTTTGTGAATCGTTGTCAAGTTTGTTGCTGATGTTTTTTATTTTGTTCGGGACGAATGAATTTTTCTCAACATACAACTCAAGATAAATTGCGTCAACATATTTTGTCCAAACAACCGCCCATAGAATTTTTTGCGGATTGATTGTATTTTCTGTTGGGTTATTTTTTTGTTTTTTGCAAAAGATTTCTACGTGAATTTTATGCGTCCACACGAATTCTGCATCAGGTGCAACTTCACGCAAAATATTAAAAATCTCCGCCAAAAGCGGCATGTCCCACAACACTTTATCACCGCCAATCAAACCGCGTTGTAGAAAATGCCACTTCTCGCCCAATACTTTCCAAGGCAAAAAATCTTCAGGTTTTTTTTCTATTGGTTTTGTAAATTGTGCAGCGCCTTGAATTGCTTTGTCCAGAAAGTCATAAAATTCCGGTCGGTCGATTTCGTTGTACGAACAAATACATAACTCAATTTCTTGCCACTGTATTGTCTGTCTTTGCAATTTCACACGCGGCTCTGTATTGTAAATAGGTATGTCATCAATTTCACTAAACGGTTTCAACGCCAACGACTCAATAAGCGGCTCACGTCTAAATATACCTCCTGCCGTTTTAAATCTAATCTTCAAAAACCACTCATTCGATGTTACCGCGTGCATAAAACAACCAAATGATTTCTGTTGCGCATAAATCTCAACAACAGATCTATGATTCCAATTTGTCGGAGCAAATAGTCCTGTTGCTTCTATTCTGTTTACGATTTCCAGTAGAATTTTTCCATCCCATTTAACTTGATTTCCGTTGCGGTCAATACGGTCTTGTGTGTGCCATTTCATTCCGTTTTTTTCCCACGGCATTCCTGTATCAATTCCAATTTCTGTAACAGAAATTCCCTCTTCCGGCAAAATCTCATCCAAACTTGCCCGATCAAACGGAACACGTTCTTGATAAAAACCGCTTTTCAAAACCGGCGCGAGCGCATCCGCCGTATGACTGGCAACACCGCTATTGACCAACTCTTCAGGCGTTCCCTCAAACAACAAATAACCGCCGTTGTCGCCAGCCTCAGGACCAAGATCAACTATCCAATCGGCGTTTTTGATTATGTCAAGATTGTGTTCGATTACGATTACCGTGTTGCCAAGATCAACAAGACGATGAATAACATGCAGCAATTTATTCATATCATCAAAATGCAATCCGGTTGTCGGTTCATCGAGCAGATACAAAGTACGTCCGGTATCTGGTCTGGTTAATTCGGAGGTGAGTTTGATACGTTGGGATTCGCCGCCGGATAAAGTTGGAGCAGGTTGACCGAGCGAAAGATAATCCAAACCAACATCACAAAGAAGTTGAAGAGTTTTTCGGAGTCGGGGAATGTTAGAAAATAATTTCAACGCATCCGCACAAGTCATTTCTAAAACATCCGCAATCGAATAACCGCAATATTTTATATCAAGAGTTTGCCTGTCATATCGTCTCCCATCGCAAGCATCGCATGTTATCCATACGTCGGGCAGAAAGTGCATTTCGATTTTAATTTGACCTGCGCCTTCACATTTTTCGCAACGTCCATCAGGTACGTTGAAACTGAACCGCCGTGCAGTGTAGCCGCGTAATTTGGACTCAGGTAATTTGGCAAAAAGCTCTCGAATCACATCAAACATTCCGGTGTAAGTTGCAGGATTTGAATTTGGCGTTTGCCCGATTGGTTGTTGGTTTACGCTGATGACTTTATTGAGATGTTCAACTCCGGCAATTGATTTAACTTTACCGGGAACTTCGTTTGTGCTGCGGTGAAAAATTTTTGCAAGCGATTTCCAAATAACGTCATAAACAAGAGAACTTTTCCCGCTGCCGCTCACGCCGGTAACAACACTAAATGCTCCAATAGGAAATGATACATTTATTCCTTTAAGATTATGTTCTTTGGCATCAATAACGGAAAGCCACAAAATTTCAGGTTCGTCGATAACCAACGTAGATTTTGTTTGGTCGGATTTTTCCGTAGAGGAAGAATTGCCGGATTTAGAAACGGATTTTTTCGCGGGAACTTTAGCTTTAGCTTTAGTTTTATTTGTATTTGTATTTGTATTTTTGACAGACACGATAAAGGGCAAATTATTAGGTTGCAATAAATATGTAAATTAGAATATTCAGCATACTCATCATATTTGAATTTTCGGTTTAAATGTTCAAAAAAATGTTTAATGTGAAATTCACGGTAAAAGGACAATAAGCGGAAAAACAAAAAAATCAATTGTGATGAGTATAAGCCAAACTTACTTGTTTCAACGAAAAATTAAATTACATTCGTTTTACCTCCCCTGTTGTGTGAAGTTACTTTTTTGGTATTATACTACGCTTTGTGTTTTATGGGGAGCGTGTATATTGCACGTTCTTTTGAGATTTGTTGAATGTGTAAAGGTGATATTCCGTCAGGTCAATCCTAACGGTTTGGTGTCAATTCAAGGACAAACATATACCAAACGTACTTTAGATTCAATAACACAAATACGTCAATTAGATTTTTTGATGAATATTTTGTGTTGTTTGCCCGAATTTAAGGTGTGAACAGTTTAAGATATTTTTTTGTCCTGATGTTATTCTTAATGTGATGGAAAATTCGAGCGACGTACGTGATGTATTGGAACGGATACATGAATTACAATTGCAATTGGTTGAACTCAACGGGCGATTGCGTCGAGGGGCGTTGTTGTTGAAATCGCAGGCGGCGGCAATCCAAAAAAATGAAACAGCGTTACAAACGGTAACAAGTGAGTATCAAAAGTTACACGCTTACGCAAAACAAAAAGAATTGGAGGTTGCCCAAAACGATTTGAATCTTGCCAAGCGTAAAGAACAATTACGCGAGGCAAAAACTAACAAAGAATATCAAGCATTGCAATTACAAATTTCAGCCGATGAAGCCGCAAGAGGCGTACTTGATGATGAAGCTTTGGAAGCAATTGAGAAAGCGGAAAAATTTCATGCCAATGTTGAATCCGCGAATCAAGAGTTGAACAAGTCGCGTGAGTTGTATGAGAATACAAAAAGTAGATACGCGGAAAGTAAACCGAAAATAGAAAGTGATATTGCGGCGGTAAATGAGTTGCTGACAAAGGAAGAAGTCAAATTGCCGCGCGAGTTCAAGGAAATTTATGATCGATTGGTACGAAGTATGGGTGGAGGTGAATCGCTGGCAGTAGTAGAAAATCAACGATATTGCGGCGCGTGTAATCATCAAATCCCTATAAATTCGCTGGCAATAATAATGCAAAAAAAGCCTATAACTTGCAGTTCTTGCGCGAGATTACTGTACATTCCAAAAGATTTCGTTTTTGAAAAAGGTTGAGTCAGATTGTAACAGGATATGCTTTTAGTAGAGTAAAATGCGGATGTAATTGTTTTTTGGTTGTGGATTTCGTGTTGAGATGTGGTTTTGATTTTTTGTTTTTTCGTTTCTGATTGTGTCGTTTTGCTGATGCGATCAGGTGTTTCGTAGTTTAATGTTTTGCAGGTAATTTTTGACAATTCATATTTGATATTTTGTTTAACTTTATTTATTGCGGTCAAGTTTTACGTTTTAAGGTTGACAAAATTCAAAGTGTGTTTGTTTGAGACCTGTTGTTTTAATTTGGAGATTTCAAATGACAAGAGTTTTGGTTGCGGATGATTCGAGTACGATGCGTAAGATTATACTTCGTTCTCTTCAGGCTGTTGGAATTAAGGATGTAACAGAGGCGGCAGATGGGGCGCAAGCAGTAGAGTTTTTTGAACCGGGCAAGTTTGATATGGTTCTTACAGATTGGAATATGCCGGGTAAAACCGGTCTTGAGGTTCTAAAGGAAATTCGTGCTAAAGATACTAAAATACCGGTTATCATGGTTACAACTGAAGCGGAAAAATCACGCGTTTTAGAAGCTATTCAAGCCGGTGTAACAGATTACTTAGTAAAACCGTTCACTTCTGATACCTTGCGGGAAAAACTAGAAAAACACGGATTCAGCGGAGGTTGAATGATATTCAGAATTCGGAATTGAGCGCGGCAACTTTACAAACTGTTCACAATTTGAATTTCATTTGCCGCCGCCTGCTTACATATCGGAAAGCAGTTTTTTGCACTCTTGAGCCGTGCAATTTATAGTACGAATAGTGTATTCAAAATTTTTTCCAAAAATCAATTCCGACTTCTCTTCACCTTCACTTACATAATAACCAATTTCAAATTCCATTCACTTTGCCCCTAACAATAAAATTAAAATGAATAATACAAATTCACCAAACGAATCGTCGGCATTAAACAACAATACTTTACCCGATAACACGACGCAAAATATTGCCGGAAAACGTGAATGGTCTTATTCCGGCAAGGCAATGCGGGCGCAATTTATCTTGTACTTGATTGTTTCGTTACTGGCAATCGGCGGAGTCGGATACTCTCACGTTGCGGGGTTGATCTACGACAATTTACTAATGTACGTATGGCTTGGAATTGTTGTATTGTTGACTTTGCTGTGGTTACATTTTTACGTTACGTATTTTTACCGCGTGTGGACAATCAAATATAAACTTGAAGGAAATTGTCTATATTGTTACAAAGGATTTTTCACACAAAAATGCGACACGCTTGAATTAATGTATATCTGCGATCTGCAGCTCGTGCGGACTTTGTTCGATATAATTTTGAACGGCGGAGTCGGCAAGTTGATTATTTTTTCTTCTATAGACAAAACAGATAGTAAACTTGTCATTTCCGGTATTGATAATCCGCATCATATTCTTGAATTAATTGAAAAAACCAGAACAAAACTTCGCGAACAACGCGCCATCATTTCAGGTAACAATAATTGAGCTAATCCGGCAATATATTGTAAACAGTAAAAATTATATTGCTCAAAATTGTGTAATGAATTAACAAAATTTTTTGTAACAATTAATAATTTTGCAATTATTCCATCTTTTTGGGCTTCTGATTCACAGACAGAGCAACTAAATTTCGGAATGCATAATAATGCATAATACTGTTCGTACCATAATTTATGCGACTCAAGAGCGTATGCTGTTCGTACTATAAATTACAATATTTTCGTTTATTGGACTCAAGATAACCAAGCTGTCATAATAAACTTCGTCAAAATATAAACGTAACGTTAATTCTGTTCTGTCTGTCTTGCTGATTTATGTCAACTTGTAGTTGATGCAAAGCAGACGCTTATTCACTTTACCCCGATTAAAATCGGGAATAGAATTACAATGAACACTAACATTCAATTAACATTGGTAAAACGAGCAAATAATAATGATGTGCGGAGCAATCTATCTTCGTTATTGGTTTGTTTTCGTATTAAATTTATTGTAACAATTAACCTGTTGGTAATTTTGTTTACTATGAACACATTAACAACCCTTTATGCTGAATCAGGATTCGCCTGTTATAAAGTTGGCGAGCTTGATTTTTATTGTATTCAAGACGCGGCGGGCGAAATGAACAACGCGATTTTTGCCGACGCAGATCGCGAGATTCTGAAAAAATTTACACAAAACGGTAAGTCGCCAAGCAGTATTTCAACTTTCGTGATTAAAAGTAACAAAAAATCCGTATTGGTTGATACTGGCAATGGAAATAATCTGTTGGCGAATCTCGGCAAAGCGGGAATCAAGACGAATGAAATCAGTGATATTTTGTTGACGCATACTCACGGCGATCATGTTAGCGGGTTGTTTAGCGGAACAAAACCGAACTTTCCCAATGCGTCAATTTGGATTACTGCGGACGAACTCAACTTCTGGAAATCGTCAAATAACAAACTTGTTGAAAAGACAATTAATGCTTATGGCGATTTGAAAATTATTGTTACTGATGAAAAGACGCCGATTGTTTTACCGGAGATTGTTGCGGTTGATGCGGTTGGGCATACGCCTGGGCATGTTACATTTCTTGTTACGTCAAAGGGGCAAAAAGTATTTATTGCCGGTGATCTTTTGCATAGCGCTAGTTTACAATTTCCGCATCCTGAAATCTCTTCAAGATATGATAATGATCCAAAACAAGCTGCCGAAATACGAAAGAAACTTTTAACCCGAACAGTAAAAGAAAATTGGATTTTTGTTTCGGCGCATATTCCTTTCCCAGGTTTTATTCGTCTTGAGGCAAACGGCGAAGGTTTTAAGATAATTCCTGTAACGAAAAATAATGTTACAGAAACTGACGCCGGTCAGGTTATGAATACGGTTGCGGGATCATTTTATGACTTCACGGTAACTGATATTGACGGCAAAGAATTTCCGTTACGAAAACTCAAAGGTAAAAAGGTACTTGTTGTCAATGTTGCATCAAAATGCGGTTTAACCCCGCAATATAAAGATTTACAAGAATTATATGAAACCAAACGCGGTGATAATTTTGAGATCGTCGCTTTTCCGGCAAATGATTTTGGCAAGCAGGAACCTGGAACGAATGCAGAAATAAAAGAATTTTGCAATAAAAAATACGATGTTACATTTCCAATAATGTCAAAAATCTCCGTTGCGGGCAAAGACATTCATCCGGTTTACAAGTGGCTTACGGACAAGAAACTGAATGGAGTTGCAGACGCGCCGGTTCAATGGAATTTCCAAAAATTCCTGATTGATGAAAATGGAAATTGGATAAAATCAATTCCGCCAAAAACCAAACCAACAACAGAAAACATTTTTTAACAGTGAACTGTTTTAAAACATAAATTTATATTCATCATGCTTGAAATTTCGTTTTTTAAGATCAAGTTTGTTACGTTTAAAGTCTCTTTTATAACTTGCGTCATTAAAAAAGAAAACAGCAAATAAGAACCGAATTTTAAAGTATGCAGAGTATATTCACAATTTTATCCTTCGGGATAACAAGAAAAAAATTCGTAAAAAATGGAACTCAATATTAACTCTTTGATGTCGAGTTGTAATGTGCGTTTTGGCACTAGCGGTGTTCGCGGACTTGTTGAAAAGATGACCGATATGGTCTGTTTTGCTTACACTGTGGGTTTTTTGCAATATACGGTCAAAAAAAGTCCGGTATTTGATCGTGTTGCGGTTGCTTATGATTTGCGAATGAGTTCGCCGCGAATTGCGCGTGTTGTTCGCCGTGCTGTTGATTTTTTTGGATTTACGCCGATTGATTGTGGAATGATTTCGTCGCCTGCGGTTGCGTTGTATGGATTGCAGGAAAAAATTCCGTCAATAATGATCACAGGCAGCCATATTGCTGATGATCGAAATGGTATCAAATTCAACTTGTCGGACGGTGAAATTTTGAAACTTGACGAAAACGCAATACGTCAGGAAACCATAAACATTCCAAACGATATTTTTGACAAGTCCGCAACCCTACGCGATAACGACGAAGCAGCCAAAACAATATCAGATAACGGTGCAGCAAAACAAAATTACATTAATCGTTTCATTCGTGCATTTCCAAAAAATGTTTTGAGCGGATGCAGGATTGGTTTTTATGAGCATTCATCCGTAGGGCGTGATTTGCTTGTTGAACTTTACACGAAACTCGGTGCGACAGTGACACGGCTTGGGTATAGTGATAAATTTATTTCTGTTGACACGGAAGCAGTACGAGAAGAAGATTTTTTGTTGGCAAAAAATTGGGCAAAACAAGGCAGCTCGGATTTCCCGCCATTCGACGCAATTTTTTCAACAGATGGAGATGCAGATCGACCATTGATTTTTGACGAACAAGGCGAATGGATTCGTGGTGATATTGCTGGAATATTGACGTCGCGTTTTTTGTTGGCTGATTGTGTGGTAACGCCGGTTAGTTCGAGTTCGGCTCTTGAGTTGTCGGGTTGGTTTGGCAATATTATTCGTACAAAAATCGGATCGCCGTATGTCGTGGAGGCAATGCACAACGCTGTAATTCAAGGTTATAAACGAGTTGTAGGTTACGAGGCAAATGGCGGATTTCTAACTGCGACGCCAATACTGATTGACGAAGAAGCTTCGGAACGTCCGCTTGATGCGTTACCGACTCGTGATCCTGCGATTGTTCATATTGCGTCGCTTTGTTCTGCGAGGTCAATTGGGGTGGCGTTGTCTGGGGTAATGAATCATTTACCGCGTCGAGTAGTAATGAGTGACAGGTTGCGAAACTTCCCAACGGAATTAGCGCAACGAGAAATGGATGAGCTTGCAAGTTCGCCTGAAATGTTGCAGTTAGTTTTTGCGAGTCTTGGCGAGCTTGTCACGTATGATTTGACGGATGGAATTCGGATTGTGTTTGGAGATGGTGATATTGTGCATTTGAGACCGTCGGGCAATGCGCCGGAGTTACGTTGTTATGCGGAAGCGGTAACAAAGGAACGCGCAAATTCACTTTTGTGCAAGACTATGAACATCCTAGATTCATGGCGCCGACGCACTCAAAACGATAAACACCCGTTGAGTCAGTAACGCAAAATTTGCATACTTAACTTGAAACCGACATCTTTAACCCAATATATCCGGTATTGAAAATACGTAATTATTTAAGCAGGAAAAAATTTGACATGACGCCAATGATTGATGTCGTGTTTCAGCTTTTGATTTTTTTTGTGTTAACGTTCCGCGTCGTTTTGCCCGAAGGTGATTTTAGTATCAAGATGCCGCCGTCAAACAGTAATATCAAAAATGTCAATCTGCAATCACCTATTCGTGTTCGCATGATTGCTGATGAGCAAGGCGAACTTGCAGAAATAATTATCAACAACGATTCCGCAGGACAAAACTTTAAAGAACTACGCGCAAGAGTACTAATGGCGGTAGGAATGGCGGAGAATCCGAACGCAAGCGAAATTGAAGTTGAGTTGACTCCTGATGATAATTTGAAATACTCATACGTTATCAGGGCAATGACTCATATCACTGGAGAATTAAAAAACGGACGAATCATAAAAATTTGCGACCGCGTAAAATTTGCTAGAATAAAATCAAAATAACATTAGACCTTTTCTCTAACCTAAAAATACATCAACGCAACAAAAAACCTACAACGAAAAACCGCCTTTAACTCCTCCGAGACCACCCCTAACCCCTCCGAAGGAGAGGAATTATTCGCCTCCTTCGGAGGCGTCTTCTTATTCCCCTCCTTCGGAGGGGTCAGGGGTGGTCTCCTACAGGTTAGCGAAAAGGTCTATTATATAATTTTATCTGCTTCGTTCCTGTTCCCTAACCTCTAACCACTTTTCCTAAAACAATTGAATCCTTCGACTGGATAATTATAAACTTTTGGAAAAGAGTGATTATTCTGATTATTCTATTTGTAGCAAAAAAAAGTTTTTTGCTGATTATTTGTTCTTTTCTGGATTTTTTCTAATGAAAATTATAATTTTTTTCGATGGTTATGTAGAAACCGGTTTTCCTGTTTATTCCTGTTATTTGGATTGTGCGGATTAAGGCGGTATAGGATAGACCTTTTCTCTAACCTAAAAATACATCAACGCAACAAAAAACCGCCTTTAACTCCTCCGAGACCACCCCTAACCCCTCCGAAGGAGGGGAATAAGAAGACCCCTCCGAAGGAGGCGAATAAGAAGACCCCTCCGAAGGAGGCGAATAAGAAGACGCCTCCGAGTGAGGCGAATAATTCCCCTCCTTCGGAGGGGTCAGGGGTGGTCTCCTACAGGTTAGCGAAAAGGTCTGATGAATTAACTGTATTGGGGCAAGCAACTTTTTTGTGTGACTTTCCGCAACTTGGAAAAACCAATATTACTCCGAGTAACAACGCATCAAACATACTGTTGCAAAAGGCTTTTAAATTGTTCACACTTTAATTTCCTTTGCCGTCGCCCACTTACCTATCGAAAAGCAGGCTTTTACACTCTTGAGTCGCGCAATTTATTGTATGAACAGTATATGCTCTTGAGTCACGAAATTTATTGTACGAGCAGTATATCGGGTAGAAATTAAACAATTGGATATTGAACATTTGATTAGGATTGCCGCCAGACATTGCGGCATTCCCGAAAGGAGAGTTAGCTTGAAACCGAAAACATCATCAAAAAAGAATTTTGGCATGATTGCCGTTTTATTAGGATTGGTAATAACATTCGCCAACGTTATTTCGTCAAATGGAGTTGTTGCGCAAGTTACCGGTAATCCTTCTGTCGTAAATCGTGGTTATATTGCGCCGAATCTGCAACAGACACAGCCGCCGGTTAATTACTCATTGCAACCGCTTGCAACCAATCCTCCAGCGGCTCAGCCATATCCCCAACCCAATCCCGCGAATTTAAATTACCCGCAGCCAACCCCCAATTACCCGCAACCCAATCCCGCAACTCCGAATTACACGACTCCCGCATCTAATTATCAAACCATCAATGCCGGTAGTTCTGCAGCGATTAATCGTCAACCTATTGCTAATTTACCGACGTCTCTTGAGCAAGCACGTTTGATCAGTACGCAGAAACTTTACAATGCCAGACGTGCTATTGCGGCGCGTGATCTTGGTAAAGCAGAGCAACTGGCGGTTGAAGTGCAGAGGATGAATTTGCAATACCAACCCAACGAAGACAGACCGGAAGTAATAATTGCACTCATCAGGCAACAAAATGCTATTGACGAATTTGCACGTGCCAACGGAGTAACCGAACAATTCCGGCGCCGTTATGCGATATTTTTGTTGTCTCAGGCAAATGCGCTTTTGAATTACGGCGATGTTGAACTGGCAGCAGAGTTGAACAACACGGCGATTGCCCAAAATGTACTTTACAGTGAAGCGGACAATAAAAATGGAATAAGTCCGCAAGCAGTTGCCAACCGTATCAATGACATTAAAAATTATCGTTTATCGATTGCCGCGCAAAATCAGAGCAACATCAATACGCAAAATCTAAACCAACCTCTTTCCTACACTGCCCAACGCGACCTAAACAGAGCAATACCTATTTTGAAAAGTGCGCGTGCGGCAATTGATAATGGAGATCTTGAACGTGCCAGGAGTCTTTGTGCTTATGTTCAGGAGATGCAGTTACCTGATTCGTTGTTTCCGTCGAATATTGACAGTCCGAAGAAGTTGCTTGGCGATATTGCAATAAAATCGCAGTCTGTAAAGCAACACGTTTATCCGCCTACTAATCCCAATTCTGCCCCCAATATTGCGCCAACTACGCCCAATATTGCGCCGAACCGTACTGCTCCAATTAATGTTACGAATAATAATGGCGTTACTGCGCCGGCATCTTATCCGCAAAACAATCACCCTGAATTATCGGACGCCGCTTACAATGAGCAACTTGATACAACTCGGACACGGCACGCAACTGAATTGCCTGATACATCAGATTTTGTTACCCAAGCGAAACAAGCTCGTGAAAAGGCAATGCAGCAATTGAGCAATGAAATTATTAGAATGATTTCGGAAGCAAAACGGTTGATGAATGAGAACCGGCATGAGGATGCTGTCGGCGTGTTGAACAAGGCAAGACAACGAATAGACGAAACACAACTCGATGATGCTACAAAGATCACTTATTATCGAAATATTGAAGACGCGTTGCGGACAACGAATAAACATATTGATCGGCACAGACCTCAAATTGAATTAGAAGCGAGAAATCAAGAAGTCTGGACCAAATTGAAAAACGAAAGTGAAGCCGTACGCAGCAGAGAAGAGCAAATAAAAACGTATGTCGAAGAATGTGCGAGGTTGAATGCTGAGCAAGAATATGATCAGGCGATTTTGATTGCGAAAAAGGCGCGTGATTTTGCGCCGAACGAAACTGTTACACAACTTTTATTGCAACACACGCAGATGCTTGCCAATGTTCGCCGCAGTGAGCGTAACCGTGAATTGAAGAGTGAGATGTTTCTTACGGCAATGCACGGAGTTGATGGCTCTAGTATTATTCCTGAAAGTGTTTTTATGCGTGATATTTCTTATCCAACAGATTGGGATGGGATCAAGAAGAGACGTCTATCAACCAGCGACTTGTACGACCGCCCCGAGTCTGAAAAGCAAATTATAAGAAAGCTTGAAACGCCGGTTTCATTTAGTACGGATCGTCCGATTGCGTTTAGGGAGTTTATTGATTTGCTTAGGGCGCAGACGGGGTTGAATATTGATGTTAATTGGACGGAGTTGGCGGACGCATATATTACATCGGATTCGCCGGTGTCGCTTAGGTTGGTGAGTGAGATAAAGTTGAAGAATGTGTTGAATCAGGTGCTTGGTCAACGCGGATTAGCGTATGTGGTCAAGAATGAAATATTGAATATCACAAGCGCACGTCAAGCTCGCGGACAACTTATACAAAAGACTTATTATATTGGTGATTTGATTATGCCGATGCGTGATTTTGATGGGAGTTCGCCGCATGATATGATAAATGTAATTGAGCGGTCTATGGACCAATACAAGGGAAATCAGTTTTACAAATGGAATCCCGCAATACCTGTTGCACTAAATAATACGCCAATGGGAATGACGCCGAATAATGGATACGCTGTGAATACAAACTTAACGCCGGGTATGATAAACGCACAAGTAAGCGGCGGAACTTTGAACGGAAACGGAAATGGAACGACATTTACTAACACTTCCTCAAACGATCCCAATATAATAAACGGAGCAGCCGGCGGCGGAGGTGCTGATTACGATACGATTATTAAATTGATAAAGAATGTTACTTCGTGGGGTAGTAGTGATAATGATGGTGCTAATATTGAGCAATTTGATCCGAGTAAGAGTATTGTTGTACGTCAGACGGAAGAGATTCATTCGGAGATTGTTGAGTTGTTGAGTCAGTTGCGTAAATTGAGTGATTTGCAAATAGCGGTTGAGGTGCGGTATATTACGATTAGTGACGATTACTATGAGAAAATGGGAATTGATTTTCAGGCAAAAATACGTAATGACGGCGCATCGAACAAGGTTATACTTTATGATGACGAGTCCTCTAGTTCTGATTCCGGTGATAGTTCAAGCGGCAGTAGTTCGCGGAGTGGTATAGCAAAGGGCGACAATGTTACGGTTGGTTTGCAAGGTCCGAGTCAATTCCAATTTGATTTATCGATACCAATTTCGCAAAATACTTATGGTCTTGCTGATCCTATGTATGGCGGATTTAATCCTGATTCCGGTCTTCGTATGGGTTTTGCGCTTTTGAGTGATATTGAGGCATACTTTTTTATAAACGCAACACAAGGCGATTCACGCAGCAACGTTTTGCAAGCGCCCAAAGTAATGATTTTCAATGGTCAACAAGGTTCGGTGGTTGACAGTACGCAATCTCCGTTTGTTACGAGTGTGGTTCCGGTGGTTGGTGATTTTGCAATTGGTTACCAACCTATTATTGCAGTTTTGAATGACGGTCATGTTATGACTGTTCGAGGTACTGTATCGCCGAACAAACAATATGTGCGTTTAACTTTGGAGCCGCGGTTTAACACAATAACAAAAGTGTCAACATTCAGATATGTTGGTGATGAGAACGCGACTGATTCGACTACTGCGACAGGTTCGGAGGCTTCGGACAGTGGTACTGCAGTTGCAGATGAACGCAGAGGAACAACAAAAACTACTACTCGTCAAATTTCCGGTGTTACGATTCAGCAACCGATTATGGCTTCGTTTTCCGTACAAACTACCGTGAGTGTACCTGATGGCGGTACTATTTTAATGGGCGGTATAAAAAGATTACGTGAGGGTAGAATTGAATCAGGAACACCGATTTTGGACAAAATTCCTTTCATCAACAGATTATTTATGAACACCGCAATTGGTAGAGACACTTCAAGTATTCTAATGGTAGTAACGCCAAGAATCATTATTCAAGAAGAGGAAGAAGAATATTTAACAGGCATACGCCCGTAATAATTCGTAACTATTCAATCGCGGAATTTAATTGTTTAAGAAAAAGGTTTAGGGAATAGGAACGAACAGACAAAACGCTGCGTTCTAATGTAAACAATCCTTATTTATCCAAATTCCCTTACAGACAACGCCTTCCCGATGCGCCATTATGCTCTTTCGATGATGAATTTAAGACAATATCAAACAAAACATAAGAGTATAAGAGCGCGTCGGGAGGGATGGAATTGCGGGCTACTAAGGATAATTTGACAAATAAGGGTTGGAATGTTAGAGCCGTTCGTAAAATTATGTTGTCCCGCGCGGACTTAAAGTGTGAACAGTTTAAAAACACACACAACCTAATCGTTACATTTTTTCTTAGTCGGCAAATAAATTTTCGTTTTGGGATTTCTTGACGTCAATATTTTCAATCTTACCGATGTTGTGTTTTTTAGTTGTTTTTATCGGTAAGTATCTTTCTGTTGTGCCGGTTTGTTCCGTCTCAAATAAGACTTGCACACTACGACCAACAAACATTGACGCATAATCCGAACGTAAACCCGCTGCAATATCAGATAAATATTGTACTCGCTCATAAATCTTTCTTTGAGGTATCTTGTCCGCAAACTTCGCGGCGTCTGTCCCTTGACGCGGACTGTAACGAAAAATATGAACCTTAGAAAAACCTAGCTCCCGAACAACCTCACAAGTTCTCGCAAATTGTTCGTCTGTCTCGCCAGGAAAACCAACTATTACATCTGTTGTCAATGATAAACAATCAAATAAACCCAATAGCCGCTTGCAGCAAGAAATATACTCGCCGCTAGACCAACGGCGGCGCATCCGAAATAACACTTCATCATCGCCGCTTTGCATTGGAATATGTAGATGAGGACAAATCTTACCCGTGTTGTTCAACATCAACTCCACCAACTCTGCCGAAACCTCAACAGCCTCTATACTCGATAACCGAACTCGAAAATCTCCGGAAATACCAATAACACCCTCAACCAATTTCACAAGATTACTACTACTTGAACCAGATAAATCAACACCATAATGCCCCAAATGAATCCCCGTCAACACAATCTCACTATAACCGTTGCCCACCAATCTCCGAACCTCCACCAACACCTCATCCAACAACCGACTACGAAGAACAGAACGCACCTTCGGAATAATACAATAAGAACAACCAACCCTACAACCATCTTGCACCTTAACATAAGCTCGATGACGTTCCCCAAACTTACTTATTCCTGTCGGTAACTCTCGCAAACCCTTGTCTAACAAAAATTGAGTTACCCATTCTTTATCAGTTGCCGCCGTAGTTATACCGCCAATTTGCAAAAATTGCTCCGCATTACGCCTAACTGCACAACCAAAAACAATAACCTCCGCACCACGATTCTCACGAATCAAACGACGAATCAACTTACGTCCCTTCGCCTCACTCTCCGCCGTAACCGCACATGTATTCAAAAACACAATATCCGCAATCCCGCCTCCCACTAACTCAACATAACCAAGACGACGTAAACCCTCCCGCAAATACTCCGATTCATATTGGTTGACCTTGCAACCAAGCGTATAAAGTTTGAAAAACACTTTGCAATATTTTGTTAATCTAATTTGACCGCCGCCAAAACCAATAACACACACAAAATTACATATCGGCAATCACACATCTATAAATTCACAACTCAATTTGCAAATTTGTACGCCGAATTTAATTGCATAAATTCTACTCGATATATAGTCCAATTGTTCTCTCTTATAATTGACGAATTGCATAAGTAATGTAAAATTGCCGTTCAACCGATCAAAATCGCATATCATTGCACTCACAATTAGATCAATTTAATTGAAGTAATGTTAATTAGAGGTTAGGGAGTGAAGGAATAAAATAGAGGCAAAATACATCGCGCGTTTGTACTCGGTAAAAATAAAGTATTGAATTTGGCATTCTATTAGGAAACATAATCTCCTAACCCACATCCTTTAACACTTAACCATTTTGAAAGAAATATGATTTCATATTGTTGACCAAGTAAAGTCAGCAGCTAAATAGCATTTTTTTATTGTAACAAAATAACAATGACAAAAAATCTTTATAAATTTCCGTGTTCATGCGGATCAGAACAACTAATAGAAATTTCACAAGCCGGTGCAGAAATCAATTGCCCTGATTGCGGAACCGTGCGCGTCGTACCAACATTGCTGAAAATCAAACAATTGGAAAAAGTCATAGATAACCCAAACAAACGGCGCGAAGAAACCGGCGTATTACGGCGCGGCTTCTTCTGGTTTGGATTAATTTTATTGTTGCCGTCAATTGTTGCCTTGATATTATTCACGATTTCCTATCCGCAACCCCGCGACGTCTCAACCAAAAAAGTTTACTTCTCCTACGGAGAAACAATACTCTACCAAAATTCAACACCAATCCCGCAACATGAACATGTTATACTATGGGCAACCGATGCAGAAATTGACATGATGTTGCCATTTGACTTGTACAGGTATTTCGACGTCCTCAAATCAGGAGCAAACTTCAGCTACAATTTCCAAATGAATTATCAAGAGTTGAAATACATTTATTACACGCGAATAGCTATATCGGTAATTCTAGTTTTGTTGTCGGCTGCAAGTATCATAACATCGTTTTTCTTGCCCAAACGCAATATTGTCATAGACGGCTGGACTGGAAACGAATGGGAAAGAAAAAAATAAATAAACAAAATTAACAAAACCACTAATAATATATGGAAGAACGCGTACTTGTAGTCCCAACAGAATTGTTTCGACAACTCGGATACTTCAACGGCTTTTCACGCAATGCAATACGTTATTGCGGAGAGCTTCTTTCGTTTAAGAATGTTTTATTTCGGTTGCGGAATGAAGTTGAGAGCGATCCGAATTTCAAACAGCTGATACCTTACATGATTTTTTCTTACCGCGATCCCAATTCACGAATTCAACTATTTCAATATGTCCGCGGCAAAGGCGCAGGTGAAAAACGCCTTCACAGTAAACGAAGCGTCGGAGTTGGAGGGCATATTTCGTCTGATGATTTGATTGGTACAAATAACTCAAACGAAAACGGCAATTTCGATTCGTTTGGAAATTGCTTGAGCAAATCGGACGGCGTTGTGTCGCGGGATTTCTATAGGGAAGGAATGTTGCGAGAGTTGAGAGAAGAAGTAGTTATTGGTTCAAAATACAAAGAATCTTGCGTCGGATTAATAAACGATGACAACTCAGAGGTTGGTTCTGTTCACTTGGGCATAGTACACCTGTTCGAGCTTGAACAACCTATCATAAAATCTAATGAAGAAGATTTAATAGAATCAGGTTTTGTGCCGGTTGATGAAATGTTGCGTGATTTAAGCGGATTCGAATCATGGTCTGCAATATGCATCGAATCTCTGTTCGGACAAAGTATGCCGCACGTAATATAAATTGCATGACTCAAGAGCGTAAAAGCCTGCTTTACGATAGGTAAGCAGGCGAAGGTAAATGAAATTTAAAGTGTGAACAGTTTATAAATAGTTGTCCCTGAAAAAGTCTTTTTGTTGTTTTAATGGTAGCCAACTTGTTCGCGGCGAGTTCGTTTGAGCATCTGAATGGGGACTCCTTGTCAATTAATTTTGATAA
>JAITDV010000121.1 GCA_031282385.1 Planctomycetaceae bacterium
T
Organism: Planctomycetaceae bacterium; assembly: GCA_031282385.1. GTDB lineage: Bacteria > Planctomycetota > Planctomycetia > Pirellulales > Thermoguttaceae > WRKP01. The sequence goes on from JAITDV010000121.1 coordinate 2, forward strand.
TTTTAGGTTAGAGAAAAGGTCTAATATTTGCAAGGTTTTAAGGAAAATCTCGGATAAAACAATAACTATATTGCAAATTATAACTCTAAATTGTAACCAGATAAGCCCAGAATTTATAGCACCAAATGACTTTTTCAGGGACAACTAACTATTCAGTTGCGGGATTCAATTGTTTAGGAAAAAGCGGCTTGGGAATAGAAACGAAGCAGACAAAAGCGCAGCACTCTAAAGTAAACAACCCTTATTTATCCACCTTCCCTTAACAACAGACAACACCCGCAAAAACGCGCCATTATGCTCTTATTCTTTCGATGGAGTCAAAAAAAAATAAGCACACTTCGGAGGGCAAGAGTGAGAGGGTGAGAGGGTGAGAGGGTGAGAGGTAGAATTTTGGCTACTAATAGTAATTTAATAGACCATTTCTCTAACCTAAAAATACATCAACACAACAAAAAACCTACAACGAAAAACCGCCTTTAACTCCTCCGAGACCACTCCTAACCCCTCCGAAGGAGGGGAATTATTCGCCTCCCTCGGAGGCGTCTTCTTATTCCCCACCTTCGGAGGGGTCAGGGGTGGTCTCCTACAGGTTAGCGAAAAAGTCTAATAAATAAGGGTTGTTTACTTTTATAAACCGTTCACACTTTAAGTTTTCTTTACCGCCGCCTGTTTACCTATCAGAAAGCAGGCTTTTATGCTTTTAAATCATGCAATTTACAGTACAAACAGTATTGTGTAGAACTGCCGACTAAATAGTTACATTTAATTTTCCGCATATTCCATACAAAAAAGCAAGCAATTTTGAAACTGTTTACACTTTACATTTCGTTTAATTTACACAATTTACGGTATGCTCATTATGTTTCAGAATCGCCCCATGGATTTTGCCAGTCGCCCCAATTTTCTAGGTAATGTTTGTATGCGGGAGTTTTGTCGGCTCGGTCTTCCAACCAACTTTTTGTGTTTTTTACTAAACGTTGTTCTTCTTGGCGTGTCAAGTTACCAAATAAAACATTGACACGCAAAAATACAAAATACGTATCCAAAACATCACAACGACAATAATCATTTATCCGTTGAATTTCTCCGGCGTCGAATAAATCTTGAACCATGAATCCTTGCGTATCCATTTTTCCTGGTTTGCCCAACAAATTCGCCGCCAGATTCAAACCTCCGCTAAATCGTGTTGCGCCATTGTTTGTCAACACATCGTAAAGATCAATATGTGATTTTGAATTATATCTGTTTCGCGGTTGGTCAAAAGATTTTATGCCTACAGCAAACCATGCCGGAAGAGAAACACCATACCTAAACGCAGCAAGTTCAAGCAACGGAATATCAAAACTACGACCATTAAACGTAACAAGTGTTGGTTGTTTGTAAGCGTTCCAGCCGCGCCAGAATTTATCGCAAATTTCATGCGACCGATAATGCGGCTCATCAAGCGCAACTAAATCTATCAACGATAAATCCGCCGCCACTTTTGCAACAACAACCGAAATCGGTATTTGATATGTATAAGGAATAAAATCCTTATCCGTTGCCGCTAAAATTTCGTCCCGATACTTACGCACAGCTTCGGACTCCGGCACCTTGCCGTCAAAATGAACAAGCGAAACCAACTTCGGATCCGCAACACTCTCTAAATCAAATACAAAATACGCCGGTGATTCACTCATAAATAAAAAACTAATTAACCCTTCATTTCATTTTTGTTACAACAATTACAAACACAAAAAAACAACAGACAAAAAAATTTTTACTTCGGTTTCTTTGCCAGATTCATATTGCCCAAAAAACTCAAAACCCAGCAAAATATACCAAACACACGTTATAAACAGTTAAATCATTTGACGTTTACTTGTAATAAACACAAAACATATTCAACAACGATGAAAGTGAACTGCTGTTGCCTTCCTTAAATACACAACTAACTTGACAATCAATCACTGGTCCTTTAACGGAATTTACCAACACTGTGCAAAGTTGCGAGCGCAAATTACGTATCGGTTCAAGACTCGGACGATTCAAATCTGCCGCCTTTTCAACAACAAGCACCAATTGACGCTTCTTTGATTCTGCAAGCATAACATTAATCGTAATTGCCGAATCAGCTTTACTGGAAAAAAACGAATCGACTGCGAATTTCGCTTTTTGGGCATCTACCATACCGCTTCCCATTCCGTATATCATTGCCTGATCTCCAAACGGTCCTGAATTAAGCTCTCCAAAATCCGTCATAATACAAGTGTAATTTGTCCGAACAATACACACTTTGACATCAAACAAAAGTATATCCGTCGATCTCAAAACCGCGTCGTCGCCGCGTTTGTGTCCAACATTCTGAAATGTTCTGCGAATGTCAAGATAACGATCTGTACGGACGCCTACCTTGCCATTTATATCAAAGAAGTCTTCCGTGAAAATAAACGTAAACTTACGATTCATCCGTGTTATTCGTTTAACAAAATCTTCAACATTTGCCACTGCTCTATCCTGATTTAACTATTATAAAAAAATTAACGTTACAAAATTCAATCCTGCCAACATCAACATATTCCATTACAAAAGTATATCAACATACTATATCCCAAACAATATTGGGAAATTTATGTAACATCACTCAAATACGTATTCGAGTGAAAAGATTCATAATTTTTGAGATTCTCTTATGGGGTTGGGAGTATCTCATGAGTAATACCGCGTCTAAATGCCTCTGCAAGCGAGCGTGGGACATTGGCTTCTGCCATAATAACTCTTGCCCGATTTTCGCTTACTTTGGCTTTCATTTCCTGTTCTTGTGCTAGAGCTTGCGCCCGGCGTTCTTCGGCTTTTGCGCGGGCAACACGAGTATCTGCTTCTGCTTGATCGGCTTGCAATCTTGCGCCAATGTTTTGTCCGACGTCAATATCCGCAATGTCAATAGAAACGATACGGAAAGCAGTTTGCGAGTCAAGTCCGCGGTCCGAAACCGCCTTGGAAATACTGTCTGGATTTTCCATCACTTCGAGGTGCGTATTTGCTGATCCGATTGCGGTGATAATTCCTTCACCAACCCGCGCGATTATCGTGTCCTCCGTTGCCCCGCCAATCAATTGCTCAAGATTAGTCCTAACCGTTACCTGCGCACGAACGCATAATTCAACTCCGTTTTTGGCAACCGCACTAAGAGTTGAACGACCGGATTTATGAACATCAGGACAAACAATAATTTTCGGATTAACACTTGTCCTAACTGCATCAAGAACATCACGCCCCGCAAGATCAATCGCAGCCGCCTGATCAAAATTCAGATCAATTGACGCACGTTGCGCGGCTATCAATGCGCGAATTACGCGCAAAACATCACCGCCCGCAAGATAATGAGCAACAAGCCGCCGCGTTGTTATACCCTCGGTTCCAGTGATCGGCAAGCCGGATTGTTTCGCCATAATTTTAGCCTGAACAATCAAACGCGAACGAATCTTCATAAGACTCATGCTGATTAAGCTAAATATGGAAATTCGCGCACCTGCTGCAAATGCTTGCAACCAAAGCGAACCATAAAACGCAATTGCAATAAAAATCAGAAACGCAATCAATACGCTTACAGCGATCAGAAAAAATATTGTCGCTTGTAGGAATTGAATCTCGGCAAAAATAAGTGTTGTTTCCATTGTTTTTTAGTTGTTGAAAGTTATGACATTACTCTTGAATTTCGGCAAGTTGTGCAAACTTGAAACGCCGAATTTTACTCTGAACACACTTGAAATTTCGACGGCACAAAACGCATAATCGAGTTTTCTAATATACCGTTCGTACTATAAATTGTGTGATTCAAGAGCGTAAAAGCCTGCATTCCGAATATAGGTAAACAGGCGACGGTAAAAGAAATTTAAAGTGCGAACAGCCTAAATATACGCAAACAAACCAATCAAATTTTCATCAATTGTCCCGCAACATCACACTGCAAATTTCAAAAAAGACACAAGATTATTGCAAAAATTCACAACTTGACAATAGGAGCAACATATAACCAAAAAAATTATAATTACTCGTTTGGCTGTATGAATTATAAATATTGTGTGTTCGATATACTTTGCGGTTAATTTCAAATTGTTCACAATTTGATAGTATCCTTATTGTCAATGCTTTGGAAAAACGTTAAACTTATACAAGTTGCTAAAAATTTTCTTGTACAAATTTGGGAATTTTTAGAAAATATCACAACAAACCGCCCCAAACAATACGTTCGGGACGCCATCCAAACACCCTTAACCGTAAGGAAAATTTAAAATGAAAATGTCTGCATTCACAATTTTGTTTGCCCTAATTGCTTTTTTGTATCTCGCAGATCAAAAAAGTTTCGCCGAAAGATTGCCCCGCCAACCTGACGTCCCGCCACACTCCCCAAACGATAGATTCAAAAGCCGAATAGAATCCGCTAGGGATTTCATTAACAAGAATAAAGAAAATAAAGAAAATAAAAAAAATGCAGAAAACCCCCAACCCAAAAACGATTTTGACATATACATCAAACAAATCGATAACTCATACAATTGTAAACTTGTCCGAAAAATAAATGAAAAAATCACTCTACTGGAATTGACCTCGCAAAAATGGCATGGCATTACTTGGAAACATTATATGTTGGTTGTTGTTCCAGATAAAATCAACTACGCCGATCATTCGTTGATCTATATCGGCGGTGGCTCCAACGGAAACGAACCTAAACAAGGCGACATCCTATACACTCAAGCACTCGCCGCAAAAGCAATGATGCCCGTAACAATCATATTCCAAGTTCCAAACCAACCCCTCGACCCCTCAAATAAAGGAAATGACTTCTACGAAGACGCCTTGATCGGTGAAACATTGCTGAAAGTAATGGAAACCGGCGACTCGTCATGGGCATTGCTCCTGCCAATGACAAAAAGCGTAATCCGCGCTATGGACGCAACTCAAGAATTCCTCAAAAAAGAACACAAAATTGATACAACAAAGTTCATTGTCGGAGGCGCATCAAAACGCGGTTGGACAACTTGGCTAACCAGCGCAACAAATGACCCGCGAATCGTAGGAATAGTTCCAATCGTTTACAACAACCTCAATTTGCTAAAACAATTTCAAGGACACGTCGAAACTTGGGGAACTTTCAGCCCAAGAATACACGATTATATAGATCGCGGCTTGTTCAAAATGAACGAAATCCCCTCGCCTGGAAAATTAAGACTTATGTCAATGATTGACCCATATACATACCTTCCACAAATAACAGTTCCGAAGTTGCTTATTCATGGATCCAACGATCCCTATTGGCCCACCGACGCAACAAAATATTATTGGAACGAAATCAAAGGTCAAAAATATATTTTGACATTGCCCAACGCAGGTCACAACGTCGATGCAGGATTAAACGCAATTAAAGTACTCGATACTGCAGCTGCGTTCTCTCGGCAAGTTGCAAGCGGTAAAAAATTGCTCAAACTGGATTGGACTCTCACAGAAAAAAATTCACAATACATCGTCAACATCACGACAGAAATCCAAAATCCAAAATTCACACTCTGGAAAGCTACCGCTAATTCAAAAAATTTCCAAGACGCAAAATGGAAACCAACAACTTGTACAGATAAATCAATAATTATCGAAAAACCAAAATCTGAACACATCGCCTTCTTCATTGAATTAGAATCCAAAAACAACGACCTAAACTTCTCTTTGACAACTCAAGTTTGGAGATTTTGATAACAGCGCCCAAAATAGAAACTTTGTAGCATATCCCGTTTTTAAGATTATTTTAAAAATATTTTCCACACCCCAATAACTTATTCAATCTCACAAAATTTTATATTCGATGCCTTAACAATATAAACAAAACTACAAATTAAACAGCAGGTTATGTTGTGTTTTTTTATATTTGCATTTTTTTTCGCAACATGTGTTTTTTTGCAGCGCCCAAAATAAAAAAATTTTTCTTAACATTTGTTGCCCCCCCTCATTGAATAAAATTTAATTTTGAATATGATTATTACTGTTGAGTGCTGATTCGTATTGCAGCGCTCTTAGATCTTAACAGAAATTCCTAACCAAAAGAGGACAATTTCATGAAAAAATTACTTACACTGGCATTTGTTGCATTGGTAACATTTGCAATCGTTGGCTGTAGCTCAGAGACTGCACCCAGTCCAAAACCAGGCCCGAGCCCAACACCGTCACCAGCTCCTGCTACCAAACCTGAACCTGCTAAGAAAGAGGAGGTTAAGAAAGATGAGGTAAAAAAAGTTGACGGCGCCGCAACTCCGGCTCCGACTCCAGCACCGGCAAATAAATAGTTGTTGGGCTAGACTGTAGATTAAATCACAAACAACATTTTTTATTTGTTCCTAGCTGACAGGCAAAAAATGTAAGTGATTTTAAGCAAAAAACACGTAGCTGGTATTCATTCTCAAATGTTGTCAGTTACGTGTTGTTGTTTTTGAATATCTGTAACGTTACCTTATTTGACTCTGTCCAAAAAATTCTGAATCTGTACCCGATGCTAGTAATTGCCCATAATCTCACAGTAAAATTTAATAACAACATCCTACTCAATAACATCTCCTTCAATATTGCCCAAGGAGAATACCTCACAATAATTGGTTGCAACGGTGCAGGAAAATCAACATTGTTAAAATGCCTTGATAAAATTGTTACAAATTGGACTGGCGAAATTCTTTTTAACCAAATCCCGCTCAAAAAAATCCCACAAAAACAACTCGCTCAAAAAATAGCATTCGTCCGACAATCAGCTTCAAATCAATTCGCCTTCAACGCTAAACAAATAGTCGAAATGGGACGCTACCCACATCTCAAACCTCTCACACCAATATCAAAATCAGATCAAGATATAGTCGCGGAAGCGATGGAACTCATGAATGTTGATATGATTGCGGATCGAAACTTTGAATCGTTGAGTGGCGGCGAAAAACAAAAAGTATTGCTGGCAACCGCTCTGGCACAAAAAACCGAAATCCTCTTACTCGACGAACCGACCGCCTTCCTCGACTACAAACACCAAAGCGAAATAGGAAAATTGTTACGCGACCTAAATCAAAAACACAACAAAACAATCATCGAAGTTACCCACGACATCAACCGCGCCGTCCTCGACTCAACACACGTCATTGCCCTAAACAACGGCAACATACTCTTCGACGGCTCACCACAATTCCTAATGAATCCAACAAACTTGAAAAATATCTACAACATAAACTTCCAATTCACAGACCATCCCGTATTGCCATTAAAATTAGCAATACCCGGAATATGACCAAATTTCAATATCAAAAACTCATAAGAATTGCCCAAAATGGAAAATTAAAGATAACTATTCAATTGCAAAAAATCTTGCAACTAAATATTTACAATATATCAATTAACGCGCAACCTCTTCGGCGAAATTTACCATACTCTTGAAAATATTCCCTTCCAACGCAGAATGTTCAACAATTCGCCCGTTTACAGCTTCAGCTACAGATTTCGCGGGAGTCCGGTTGAATTCGGGTTGTACGAATATGGTCGGTTTTTTGCCGGATTGTGTTCCGATTTCTAACGCTTCGTTTATCACGGAGACCAATTGTTGCGGTCGCGGCGCTTTACCGCCAACTTCAATTGCCCTCTGGTTCAAATTGAACTCGTCACAAAAATATCCATACGTCGGATGAAACACAAATATTGTCTTACCCTTGACCGGCTTCAAAATCTCATTCACTTGTTCTCTAACCGATTCCAATTCCGCAATAAAATTATCAAAATTCCTCCGATACAACTCTTCATTTTTTGGATCAATCCCAATAAGAGTTCCCAACACCGCCTCCGCCTCAATTTTCAACAAATTCAGACTAAACCAAATATGCGGATCACTCCCGAAATCTTCCCATTTAGCTAAATGTTCATTTGAATCAGATTCGTGTAAATGTTCATGCGAATCAGAAAGTTTTCCGTGATCGTGAGAATTGTTATAGTTAGAATTGTGTTCGTGAAAATCAAGCGGTCGCAATTTTATTCCCTTCCGCAAATCTATTATCTTTAAATCAGGTGCAAACGATTTTAACTTCGGAATAATCACTTGTTCAAACGGCATTCCGGTACGAAAGAAAACTTTTGCGCGCGTCAGCACTACTATTCTTTCTGGAGTAGGTTGGTAACTCTCCGGCTCCTTGCCCATAGGCACCAAAACTTCAACCCGCACAAAATTACCGCCAATCCGCTCAACCAGAAAAGCATGCGGCTCCACCGAAACTACAATAACATTACGCCCTTCCCGCTCCAAAACAATATTATTCCGACACCCGCAAAACAAAATCACCGCCAACACAAAAAGACACAACTTCGGCACAAATAAATTTTCATTTTGATAATTCATAATCAAATATTTTCGTTACAAAAAAAAATATATATCATACATCAACTTTTCGCTTTCTTTTTTGCAAGGAACACAACAAGCTTAAACATGATCTTACCAATCGTGTTTATTTAAACTGTTCACACTTTAAATTTCCTTCACCTCCGCCTGTTTACCTATCGGAAGGCAGGCTTTAGGCTCTTGAGGCACACAATCATAGTACGAACAGTATAGTTGTTGATTCCGGTGTGTTGGTTGGTTCAGGTTTACCGGTAGATTCCGGTTCAACAATTGGTTCGGGTTTATCAGCAGGTTTCGGCTCAACAGTTGTTTCGGGTTTATTGGTAGAATCCGGATCAACAATTGGTTCGGGGTTATCAACAGTTTTGGTTTCAGTAGTTGTTTCGGTTTTGGCGTCGGGTTCGGGAGTCGGAGTTGGTATCGGTGTTATTTCTTTTGGAGATTCTGATTCGTTTGTAGATTTCGGATCGGCAACTTGTTTTGGTTCATCGTCGAATTCCGCAAAAACATCTTCGTCTTCAATAATCATCTCACCTTCGTTTTGTACCGCGCCTTCGATTGCGGTTTTGTCGTATTCGTTGGAAGACTTGCTGGTTACAGACACATCGACAGTTTCTGTTGGTTTACCGCCCATTACGTTACCGGATTCTAATATTGTATCCAGAAGGTTTGCCGAATTTTTTGGTTTATTGTCTTTTCCATCTTTAAATGGGTCGGGAGAATTTGCCCCAAACGGAGCTTCGCCAACAAAGGATTTCGACACATCGGCTACAATTTTATTATCACTTGCTTTTTGTTCTCCGTATTTTATATTGTCGCGAGTGGAATTTGATTTTTGCCAAGAGATCTTCATTTGTGTTCTGTAATGTTCAATATGCAATCTTTCTTTGCCCTGAATTCTACGCAATGCTTCCGACACATCATATTCGCGTACGGATTTACCTTGCCATTCTAGTATTGCAGCTTTTTTGAAATATTTATCAGCATCTTCAGAATTGGTGTCCAATCTGTAACGTGCGAGAGCCGCGAAAAAATAAGGTCGCGGGTCTTCCGACGCAAGATATTCGACTTTTTCAAATATTGCAATTGCTTCCTTATAATTACCATCAAAAAAAGCGTGTACGCCTTTGCCGTAGAGTACCTCTGCTTCATTAGCAATTGTAAATTCATCTGCTGGAATTTCTGCAATACCTGAACAAATAAAAAACACAATCGTTACTATTATTACTGAAAAATTTTTATACATCGAATTTTTGTTGTAAAAGGTTGATGGAAAATTGTAATTATGGGAACTTCTAAAAACTCATTTTGTCCACAAATCTCCTCTAATTTTCACGAATTAAATAATTTGTACGAATTCGTGGATAAAATAAATTTATCGTCTAAATTTGTCTATTCTGAAAATTTTGATAATTCCGTCAAAAATAGGTTTTTAGAAGTTGCCTTATTTGTTTTGTCGTTTTATAAACTGTTCACACTTTAAATTTCCTTTACCGCCGTCTGCTTACCTATCTGAAAGCAGACTTTTACGCTCTTGAGTCGCGGAATTTATAGTACAAGCAGTAAATTTTGCGTCAAATTCTAAATTGTTCTTATCTTGAAAACTCAAGTCAAACTGCCGGAGGATTAGCCAATATGGATTTTGCGGCAGAATGTGCCGTGTAAGGCGTATTGGGGGAAACCATACTCCTAAAAGGTTGTCAAAATATACACGATTTCTGACTCTATGAAAAGTAGCTCGATTTTAGATTTATCGGAAAGATTTTTTTGAAATTTTTGCGGATCGTCAACCGTTAAGAATTTTTCACATAGCCAATTGAGATAATTGTAATTTTTGCTACAATCATAATAAACTTTTGCCCGAATTTTTCCAATAAATTGAACTTGCCGACATCTAATCAGGCAAAGTTAAGCGAAATTTAACATGGAAACTATTTGAAAATTTGGCTAATCCAAAAAAACAAAAAAGGCGGAGCAACGTAATTTAACGTTTGTTATGTGAATTTTTCAGAAATTTGGAAAAAATTTTGAGAATTTCACCTAAAAATCTGTGAAGGGTGGTTGACTCTAATGATTACATAGATAAAATTGTTTATGAGAACTGTACAAGTAGGCGAAATGGCGTAGATTTTCGTCGCAGTTTGAGGTCTCCTTTTGAAAGCGTATTTCAATGGAGATTGGACATTAGAAGATTTTTTTAACAAAAAGGGAGAATTACAAATGACAGGGAAAATTATTAGTTTGACTTTTGCGGTGTTGCTTGTTTTTACGTTTGCCGTTACGACGTTAGTTTCGGCGGATGATACAACAGCACCGGCGAATCCTGCAACCGCAGCGGCAAAATCAGCAACAACAAATGCGAAACCAGCTTGTCCTAATTGCCAAGCGGCGGTGTATCCGGGTTGTTGTTGTGAGGTTGTTCCGACGGTGATTTATCGTCGGACTTGGTTTGGGCTTGGCAGTTATTACAAGCCGGTAGTGGTTTATCCGGTTTGTGCGCCTGCGCCGGTGTATCGGGCGTATCCAGTGTATGCACCTAGATATTGTTATCCGGCGTATCCGGTTTATCCTGCCTGCTGTTGGTAGTGGGTTACTGGAAAACCGACAAAAAAATAAAAATCAATTAAAGCCAATCGAATTTTGCAAGACGAAAAATTGTGTTTGATTTATTTAATTGAGAGTTGTCGGGAGTTTTGATGAAAAGTGGTAGTTTGGTAATGTTACCGAGCTAGTGAAGTTGCCCGTGATAAGACTTCGTGTCTTTCGCGGGCTTTTTTATGCGCATTGAATTATGTCTGGTCAATTCGGCAAAAATTATGTTACAATACGTCAAGTTTTGATCGGGCAACAGAAGAATTATTTACAAGAAATCTCAAATAATTTGTTCTGTCGCGAAAAACATTGCGAACCTACAGACAAAATTAATTTTTAGGGACGTTTTAAACTGTTCACGCTTTAAATTTATTTTACTGTTGCCTGCTTGCTTATATCGGACAGCAGTTTTTTACGCTCTTGAGTCCCGCAATTTTATAGTACGAACAGTAATACAGTAAACAGTAATAAGGATATTTTTGTATTATGCTCAGGTATATAGTTCCTTTTCATCCTAAGCGTCATCCGCATTTTTTTACGGATGTTTTGGTGATTGGCGGCGGATTAGCCGGTTGTCGTGCGGCGTTGGCGGTTGATCCGTCGCTTAATGTGCTTCTTATTTGCAAGGACGGGCTTGATAATTCAAATAGCGTCAACGCTCAAGGCGGAATTGCGGCGGTTTGGGCTAAAACGGATACGCTTCAGGAGCATATTGAGGACACGTTTGTTGCTGGAGGTGAGCTTTGTGACAAACGGGTTGTTGAACACGTGGTAAATTGTGGTCCGTCGGAGATACGCAATTTGATTGATATTGGTACTAAATTTGACAAGACGTCGGGTGGTGAAATAATGCTTGGGCGTGAAGGGGGGCATCGGAGAGACAGGATTTTGCATGCGAATGGCGATTCGACGGGGCGTGAAGTGATGCGGTCGTTGATTGCGGAGTTGCGGCAACGTTCTAATGTTAGGATTTGGGAGAATACGTTTGCGCTTGATCTTTTGACGGTTTCGGATCGATGTAGGGGAGCGATTGTTTATTGGAAGAAGCAAGGTGAGACGGAGCTTATTTGGGCAAAGCAGACGATATTGGCGTGCGGCGGGATTGGGCAAGTTTACAGGGAGACGACTAATCCAACTATTGCAACTGGAGATGGTGTTGCGATGGCGTATAGGGCGGGGGCGGCGATTAGGGACATGGAGTTTGTTCAATTTCATCCGACGGTTCTATATATCGCGGGCAGTAGTCGCAGTTTGATTTCGGAGGCAATGCGCGGAGAAGGGGCAAGGCTTGTGGATCGCAATGGTTATGAGTTTATGCGGGATTATGATTCGCGTGGGGATTTAGCACCGCGGGATGTTGTTAGTCTTAGTATCGTGCGTCATTTGCAGAAGACGAATACGTCAAATGTTTATCTTGATCTTACGCACAAGCCGAAGGAGTGGATTTATTCTCGTTTCCCAGGAATTGCGGCAACATGTAAGCGATTTGGTATTGATGTTGCGGTGGACAAGATACCGGTGCGACCGGGGACTCATTTTGCAATGGGTGGGGTGGTGGTCGATATTGATGGTCGAACGACGATTAGTGGTTTGTGGGCGGCGGGGGAGGTTTCGAGTACGGGGTTGCATGGGGCAAACCGGTTAGCGTCGAATAGTTTATTGGAGTCGTTGGTGTATGGTGAATCAACTGGGCGAGGTGCGTCGAAAATTGCGAAAATGATGACGAATGATTATGATGTTGAGCTGATTGAGAGCAAGCCGTTAATGCCGATTGATCAAGTGTTGCAGGAGCAGCAATCGATTGATTTGGCGGATATTTGTAATTCGTTGAAGAGTTTATTGTGGCGTAATGCTGGGGTGATAAGAAATGAGAGTGGTTTGCGGGCGGCGTTGGATGATACGTTGCAATGGTCAAGATATATTTTCTCGCAACATTTTTCAAATATTGCGGGTTGGGAGGTGCAAAATATGCTTATTGTTGCGCGTTTAATTATTGAGGGTGCGTTGTCAAGATGTGAAACTCGCGGAGCGCACAACCGTGAAGACTACCCCAAAAAATTACCCAACGCCGAACACACCGTAATTGTGAACGATTATCAACTATGAGTTGGGATTAGGAGAAATGGGTTGGGGTGGTTTATTAAAACGACTGAATGGTTACGGTATCAGTTCACGCGAATCTTGTATTTGCGGGAACTGATACAAAATTTCTCTCATTGTTTAAAATGCTTAACAACTCGCACTTGACGAATATTTCCACTCTTCGGATCAAAACAACGTATAGTTATCTCAATACCACGAAGCTCCGCATCATAAGGCGGCGGACATTCCCAATACGCTCCAGACTTTTTATCAATATATGTGCCAGTACCTGGATGACTGTATCTTTCAAAAAACCGATTAGCTACACTAAAAATTGGTTGATTATTGTCGTCAGTACCTTCCTCATTAGCACTATGAATATAATGCCATCGTGGTCTTGTGGAAGAAATGTCTGGATTAACAATTGAAGTTGGCTCTTGTCGCAAAGTAACTAAATAAAATTCCGTACGAGAGTAACCATGATTATTCCCTCGTATTTTATTACCTCCATTATTACTAGGTAATATTGAGTAATCATCATCTAATGCAGGTTGTTCACTGTTTTCTTTACAAACAACTCCGCCGTTACGAAGATAAGTTTCGTAAAAGGTCGCCCACGTATCAAAAACTCGCGGCATTTTTGCCCCGCTCCAATTACTGATAACTAGCGTTGTTGTGGGAGCTGAAGGATCCAATTGTTGCAATTGTTGTTGCGGCAGTTCGTCTTGTTGCAAATTGGAAAGAGGTAAATCTCCTTTACTACCTTCTCTATAAAGAAAGTGGTTGTGATATACTTTATGATGATAATTTTCGTATTCAATTTTCTCGCCATTAGCATCAATCGAATATTCACCAGTCTCAGAATTACGCCGGAACTGTATAGCTTGATCTATATTCTCATCAAAATTAACACGAGTAACAAGCTTTTCATCTTCACCAGCTCCAGCATTACCGGAATACCGACCTTGTGCCCCGAAAGAACCAGCACTGTTATCACCGAGATCAATAAATCCATTAACATTAGGGTTCCAAACTTTAATATCAAAAGAGATCACATTTGTCAAAACTATGTCTTCACCCGCACGCTCACCAGTAGCAAGCCATCCGTTACCGCGATTAGTTATATCATACGAAGGATTGACAGAGTGAACCGCATAATTCGGTTCATTCCAGAGATCTACTATTGTCGCAGGTGTGTGAATAGTAAGATCCTTCCAATTACTTTCATTCGACAATTCAGCCATTGTTGGTAAACGTAACTCACGATATTTTTCTTTATGCGGAAATGGAAAATCAGATTCGCCAACATAGTAATGTGCAAACCGATGCTCACGCCGTGCTAAACTTGATAATGTGTTAGGATATATTCTGCCACCTTCTTTGTAGCAAGACACATCACTTGTTTCGTGAAAATTTGCTATATATGCCATTGAACCATCTGAATCTATGTTATATTTATTCAATAGTTCTTTATCATCACCGATAATTAATTTTGTCTGGCGGTACAGAGTTGTTCCGCGAACAAACCATATAATTTCGGCAAAATTGGATTCACACACTTCACCATTGACCAATCCGCGATAAACTCTGTTTGCGCCGATTGCTTTACCTGTTCCCATTAAAATATCATTGACATCGCCTATAGTCTTGTCCTCGGCGTTGCCATTATTTTTATCAACATAAGAGATATTATTGTCACCTTCTATAATTTCTAGGTATCCTGATTCGTCGCACGAACCGCCTGTAACCATTTTGTGGTTTCTGTTTACTTGTACGCAACGTAAAATTGAGTCGAGGTCTTCGCGCAATACCATTGCGGTATTATTCATGTTTGCAGCCATGTTTAGAGTTGATTGCGTATCATTCACCGTGTCCGCAACACCCTGAAACATCTTCGCCACCGCCAACAATAAAAGTAACGATAACGTCAACGCTACCATCAACTCAATTAATGTAAATGCCCTTTTCATTTTCATACCTCACTTTGTTAAAAGTTATTCTTTCGTTCACATTTGAAATTCCGTCAACTTGTACAAGTTTACCTATTGCAAAGCCCGCTTTAACTCCGTTGTGCCGCCGAAATTCTAAATTGCGGTCAATATAAATTTCGTATATTAAAAATTGTTACAAATAAAAATTACATGTCTATTCTGTTCGTACTATAAATTGCATGACTCAAGAGCATAAATGCTTGCTTTCAGATAGATAAGCAGGCGGCGGTGAAAGAAAATAATACGTGAACAATTTAAAATTTCGCGGCTTAAAATCCGGCGGAACATCCAATTTAAGTGTATTGCCGCTTTGAGTAATCGTATAAAAACCTGCACTAATTGCTTCTGCTTTGGTTTTACTATCAAATATCGCACCGGTAATCGCGTCAATAATTTTTTTACCAGGCTTATTATGCTTGGTAATATGTTCATGTGAAATTTCAAGACGTTTGGTATGATGTGGAACGTCGCTCATTCGCGGTTTAGATTTCATCTCAATCACAATCATCGTATTGTCGTTGTCCAATAAAAGATCAATTTCCGCAAGAACTCTGTAATTATCATCCTTAATTTCTATGTTTCTAGCTACTTCGTAACAATTAAAACCAAGCTCATTAAAAATCCTATTAACTCCCGGCGCAACCAAATGCTCCGCCAACTCCCCAAAACGCTCTCCAAGATCACTATATTGCCTATACAAATTCTTAATCATCCGATCTGTCTCCGCAAGCTGTATCTCTGTTTTCTTTAGTTGCTCAGATGTTTCTTTAACTATCAGATCGATTTCTTGTTGGTGTCTTGCTATTTCTTGAAACATTTGCCAGACTTTTTCAAAAGTTAAATTAGTAGATTCGGGAACATTACTTGTTGACATTGGGGTTCTCCTTTATTGTTATGCTTTTTTATATGTTACACGTTAAAATTTGGTTTTTTAAGGGACATGACAAAAATGAACACTACCTGAAAACCGAAAAACATAATTGAGACGAGATGTAATTGACAAAATCAGTGATTGTTTTTTGTCAATCGAATTTTAATTTATCAAAATAATTTTTTTTGCCGAGTGGGGGTTCGGCAATTACTGTTGAATCTTTGGCGTCAATGGGTTCATTGTCTTCGTTATCTTCGTCATCGACATTGAATTTGTCTTGCAGCTTATCTAGTGAATTAATATTTTGCGGTTTTTGTTCTGATTCGTGTGGTTTTGTTTTTTGCAAACCGATTTTTTCTAATAATGATTGTGTCATTATTTCTGCTTCTTGAAATATCAATGGCGGTTTTTCGCCGGTTGCTCCGTTTTTTGCCGGATCGTATTTTATCGTGAAATCGTGTTTTGCAACAGACAATATATCACCGGAATCAAGCCGTCTATCTTTTGTCCTAACGCCGTTGACTTTAATGCCATTGCTGCTATTCAAGTCAATCACATACCAATATCCAGCCGATAAAACTAGTCGGCAATGCCGACCTGAAACATTGTCAAAACGAAGCACAATATCGCAACCATCTTTCCGCCCGATAATTAAATCACGCTTTTCCAGCACAATCGGATCACCTGCAACAACAGGAATCAACATACCATACATAATTTTTCAACTCCATATTTTTTACGAACAAATTTCAACTCACAATATTCGTTCAACTCTACAATCTTATCAACAAAAAAAATAATAATTTTGGTTATTTATTTTTGTCAAGGTTATTTGTTATTCTATGTATTTCTTTTAGTATTTCAATATCTATTCATATTCACACTTTAATAGACCTTTTCGCTAACCTGTATGAGACCACCCCTAACCCCTCCGAAGGAGGGGAATAAGAAGACGGTCTCCGAGAGAGGCGAATAATTCCCCTCCTTCGGAGGGGTTAGGGGTGGTCTCGGAGGAGTTAAAGGCGGTTTTTTGTTGTAGGTTTTTTGTTGCGTTGATGTATTTTTAGGTTAGAGAA
>JAITDV010000156.1 GCA_031282385.1 Planctomycetaceae bacterium
CAAGCATTGAATATGCCAATCCGCCGTTTGCGCCTGTAATAAACCATGTTTTCATAAAAAATTATCCTTTTAATTTTTGTATTATTATTTTTTCATTGCAGTCAATCCCCACTGTTCCAATGCAAACCAGAGTTGGGCAATCAAAAATGCAGGAAATGAACCATCTGTTTCCGTCATCAAAAATTTATGATGTTCTCTTGCAAATTCAGTTGAAGCCAAAGGAGCAAAAAGAGAATCACTATCAAATGGTTTATGATATTTTTTTTCGTATAATTCCTTATTCCAAGAACCAAGAAATTGCAACGAAAAATAATAAGCAAACGACACATTAAGTGTACGCGCTTCCATCGGTGGAGATGAACGTGAAAAAGGTTTGCTATCCAATAATGAAATCGGATAATGCTCAAAAAGTAATTTTTGTGTAAGCGCAACAATTTTGTGACGATCCAGAAGTTTGTTTGGATCATTCATAAAGTTTCTCATTTTTGGACGGTATTCATAAAAATAGAGTGAGCAGACTTTCACTGGGCTATATTTTGTACCATCAATGTCCGTTCGCCACTGAATTTTTTCATCATAATCCTTAAAACGAGATTCATTTGTACGGGCATACATATTAGTACACAAACACTTTTTCCATTCTGAAAAAATATTAGTGATAAAAGTCTGCCGAGCCGTAAACTTTTCACCGCTTATTTCACGCCAATCTTCATTCATTATCTTCCTCTGGAAAGCAATTATCAACTGGAATGACACTACAAAATGCACTAAACGCCTGATCAATTCCGACAGATTCAATTGGTTTTGTTACAATAATCGAGTCTTCGTCAGAATTTTCAAATTTTTTCGTATGAAATTTTTTGATACCAAAATCCGGCTCAAAATTTAAATCATTGTTAAGTTTTGACATGGCAAGTTCTCCTTAAAACAAATTTTCCTTGAAACAAAATCAACCGGAACAACGGTAATTTGCCGTTTGCGCCTGTAATAAACCACGTTTTCATAAAAAATTATTGCAAACTGTTAAAAATAATTAACGTAATCGATATCCAAGGTAACAGCGTTCTTTTTCACTGTCGTAAAGGACGGTAATTCCTCTGCTTGCACCATTGGATGTCATGTAAAAATAACCTTTTGATACAGAACGAACACAAGCATTTTCCGTCCGACCAGTTGGATCTACTTCACATTCCCATTGAGAACATTTAAGATGTTCCGGTTTTAATTGAAATCGAATATATCTTGGAATAGTAAGCGGTTTCTCTGGTGTGTATTCTCTTTTTTTCTTCATATTAAAATCATTATAATAATAAATAAAAAAAACACTTGTCTTTTCAATATCTGCTATTTCCCACTCTTCCTTTTCACAGTATTTCAAAAAAGAATCCTTTGGCAAATTAAACTCACAATACCTAATTGCTGATGTTGCAAAGAAACAATAATCAGTTGCGTCTTGAGGATAATAACTCGGTACAGAAATATGTTCGCCGGAAGCTTTGTAATATAGTGCATGATGGAAAGAGATAAAAACACATCCCAAGAACAATAAAATCCCTATACAACAGCCCATCCCTGGACAACAGCTCCATGTTGTTTTTATTGATTGTTTATTTTCTGGAGTTTTTGTCATGGTAATTTATTTTTGTTTTTTACCGGAATAACTCATTACACTTTAAAATCCGGTTTTCTTTTTTTGTACCTATTCAGTGAATTGTATATGTATTCCGTCCTGAAAGGACATTGCATAACAACCCACCGCAACGCGGTGGGTACGAAATCCAATACTCTATCGCCCTGAAAGGGCAGTGCATCAATCAGTAGAGACGCAATATATTGTATCTCTACACACTTCCAACCATTGCCCTTTTAGGGCGATGGTTTGGTGCGTTGCATTACCCACCGCGATGCGGTGGGTTGTTACGCATTGCCCCTATCAGGGCGAAAATACGGAAAGTTATTAGCGCAAGAATTCTTAATACGCAGCCCCGTATTGCCTATAGTTAATGCAACTTATTTTTTCTTTGCAGCCGCCTGAAGTTTTTCTTCTTGTTCGGCGGCTTGCTCGATAGATCCGACGTACATAAACGCTTGTTCCGAAAGGTGATCCCACTTTCCAGATGCAATCTCTTCAAAGGAACGAATCGTGTCTTCAAGCGGTGTGATCTCGCCCGGCTTGCCGGTGAAAACTTCGGCAACAAGAAATGGTTGTGACAAAAATCGTTCCATACGTCTGGCTCGGTGAACAACCAACTTGTCTTCTTCCGCCAATTCGTCCACTCCAAGAATCGCAATAATATCCTGCAATTCACGATAACGTTGAAGCGTTTGCTGTACAGTTCTGGCGCAATCGTAATGCCGTTGACCGACATATTGCGGATCAAGAACACGGCTTGACGATGCTAACGGATCAACCGCCGGATAAATACCTTTTTCGGAGATTGCCCGTTCAAGATAGATGAACGCATCTAATTGCCCGAATGCGGTTGCCGGCGCCGGATCGGTTGGGTCGTCCGCCGGAACATACACCGCCTGCACTGAAGTAATTGCCCCGCGACTCGTCGATGCAATCCTTTCTTGTAACGCACCCATTTCCGACGCCAATGTCGGTTGATAACCAACCGCCGACGGCATACGTCCAAGCAACGCCGATACTTCAGAACCGGCTTGTGAAAACCGGAAAATGTTATCAACAAACAACAGAACGTCTGTTCCTGTAACGTCACGAAAATACTCAGCCATTGTCAATGCCGAAAGCGCAACACGAAGTCTTGCACCCGGCGGTTCATTCATTTGACCGAATACCATTGTTGTTTGTTCGATAACACTTCGTCCGGTGTTACCGATTTTCGCTTCGGACATTTCAAGCCAAAGATCATTTCCTTCACGAGTTCGCTCGCCCACTCCGGCAAAAACAGAGTTACCGCCGTGAGCCGACGCAATCCGGGCAATGAGTTCCTGCAAAATAACCGTTTTGCCAAGACCTGCCCCGCCGAACAACCCCGCTTTACCGCCACGAACAAACGGCGTTAAAAGATCAATAACCTTAATACCCGTCGGAAAAATTTCCGTTTTCGTAGCAAGATCAGTAATTGTTGGAGCGTCGCGGTGAATCGGTCGATATTCCGCAGCATTGACCGGTCCCTTTTTATCAACAGGTTCGCCAAGCAAATTGAATACCCGACCAAGTGTTTCTTTGCCAACCGGCACTGTAACAGGCGAGCCTGTGTCAAGGCAGTCCATGCCACGAACCAAACCATCTGTGGTTCCAAGTGCAACACATCGGACTTTACCACCGCCAAGATGTTGCTGAATCTCGCCAACCAAATGAATGACAAGACCTTTTTGTTCACTGTCTATTCGGACAGCGTTGTAAATTGCCGGAAGACGATCCTCCGCAAACTCCGCATCAAAGGTAGAACCAATCACCTGAGTAATGCGACCAATATTTTTTTCTGCTGTAACCATTGTCCTATCGGGGTTAAAGTGAACCGCACTGCACGCAACACAATTCTGCATACAATACGATGAAAATTTAGCCATGTTTTCGTAACAC
>JAITDV010000168.1 GCA_031282385.1 Planctomycetaceae bacterium
GTCCACCGTTACAGTATCAAAATCGGTTACGTCATAAAGATTATCTGAAAATCTACCATGATGCTGGTTTTGAAGTTCTTGAACAAGAATTAGAAATGCCTAATGAACAGGAACAAAAAAATATTAAAACAATTCCAATTTCTAAAGAATTTCTCGATAAATACACGATGGACGAGCTGATAATCAATGGCAGTTGGTGTATTTTGAGAAAGACCTAATAAACATGTTTTATAAAAATTTGAAACAATGAATTTTATTTCAAAATATTATTATATTGCTAAAGGAATTGGTTGGGATAACTTTTTCCGGCGTTCTTGGCATGTGTACCGCATAAAGAGCGGTTCACTCCGAAAAACACTCGATCCTAAACACTTTTCCGACGATGCCTATAATCAAAATATTTCAATAACACCGAATGAAATACGTCGTTCACTCGAACATTGTTTTTCCCATTTTATATCAGCATCACGTCAAATCAATCAAATTGAAATTGCGTCAAAAGTGATGGAAGAAAAATTATTACAATTTTGTCAAAAAGCGTTAGAAGGTGAATATCTTTTCTTCGGTCATTGGTATGGAAAAGTTGGTTGGTTACCCAAATTTAATTATGATCCGATTCATAAAATTCTTTACGAAGAATCCGGTAAACACCCGATTGAAATTGCTAAATCCGGTCCGCCGCGTGATGATGTCAAACTGGCATGGGAAACTTCAAGATTATCGTTGTCTTATTATTTCGCTCGTGCTTATGTACATACAGGCAATGAGAAGTGGTCAACGGCGTTTTGGGAAATGTTTGACGCGTGGGTTGAACAAAATCCTCCCATGCAAACGATTGCATGGGCTTGCGGGCAGGAATCAACTTTTCGAATGATGGCGATTCTTTTTGCCGCAACAGTAACATTACAATCACCAGCAGCAACCGATGAACGGTTAATAAATGTTGCTAAATATGTGTGGCATACAGGACAATTAATAGAACGAAATATCAATTATGCCCTTTCACAAAAAAATAATCATGGTATTAGTGAAGCCATCGGATTGATTACTGCGGCTTACGTTTTACAGGACTCGTTAAAAGATGCAAGAAAATGGAAACAAAAAGGTGAACAATATCTCCTGAATGAAATTAAACGTCAAATATATGAAGACGGTTCTTTTGTTCAACATAGCATCAATTATCACCGCGTTATGTTGGATGACTTGTTATGGTATTTTGCCTTAAAAAAATCGGTCAATGAATTTTCGTCTGTCAATAATAATATTTTAAGCCGTTTTCGATACGCGACGGAATGGTTGAGTGAATTTGCCGATGTTCAAAGTGGTTATTGTCCCAATTATGGTGCTAATGACGGCGCACAGGTACTTCAATTGTCATGTTGTGATTATCGGGATTATCGTCCCGTTATACAAGCCGCGTGGAATTTATGTCATGGAAAACAATTATTTGAATCAGGAAATTGGGACGAGAAAGCGTTTTGGCTCACGGGAGGAAAATTAAAAAATGACAGTAATCAAACATTCTCACGTTCTTCTTTATTTGCCGCACCGGTTGGAGGTTACTATATTATGCGCGGTTCCAAGAGTTGGTGTATGACACGTTGCCATACTTATCGTGATCGTCCTTCAAAACCTGATATGCTCCATTTCGATCTTTGGTGTAATGGGAAAAATATTGTTCGGAATTCAGGTACTTATCATTATTACACAACCGATCCTGTTGGTCGCTTATTCACCTCAACGGCGGCACACAATACTATCGAAATTGATGGTCAATCACAAATGTTAAAAATTCCGCCTTATCTTTTCTTGTGGTTTTATTGGACAAAATCACGTGTTATCCAATTCAAGGAAATAAATGATAATGAATCAATATTTGAGGGAGAACATTATGCCTATTGCCGCTTGCCGGATAAAATTGTTCACCAAAGAACTATCTATCGAAACGGAGATTATTGGAACGTTGTTGATAAAATTACAAGCCGTGTTGCTTCACGCCATCAAATCACATCAAGATTTCGCCTCATTTCGGAAAATTGGATTGGTACAGAAACAAATGATTATTATTGCTGGAAAATTGACGGATTCCAAATCAATGTTAAAAAAAGAGCAGACTTTTCGTGTCAATTATTTGAGGGCAGTGTTTCTCCATCCGAAGGATGGGAATCACTTTATTATGGAGAAAAACTTCCTGTTCCAACACTTTATGTATCAGGAAATGTTTTATTAAGTTCAGAACCAATCACATTGGAATATGAATTTTTGCCCGAATAATAACAGAATCATTAGATTGAATTTGAAAAAAATATTGAGACACAATTTTTGAAATCATGTTTCAAAAAATTATAAAAATTCACAAATTTCTATCAATTAATAATTTTTAGAACATTATTGATCATTGATAGAATAAAATATCGTTAATGGAGAACTTGAATGACTAAAATAATTTGTATTGTTGGTGCGAGACCGAATTTTATGAAAATTGCTCCAATCATGGAAGCATTTAATGCTCATCCTGAAATTGAACCAATTCTTGTACATACCGGTCAACATTATGACGAAAAAATGAGCGATTTGTTTTTTCGCGAACTTGGAATTCCAAGACCTGATATTAATCTTGGTGTCGGTAGCGGTTCCCATGCTGTTCAAACAGCAGAAATTATGAAAGCATTTGAACCGATTTGCCTTGAACAAAAACCTGATTATGTTCTTGTTGTCGGCGATGTCAACAGCACGATTGCGTGTGGACTTGTCGCGGTTAAACTCGGTATTAAACTGATTCACGTCGAAGCCGGTTTGCGAAGTGGTGATCGTACCATGCCGGAAGAAATCAACCGAATTCTAACAGATTCAATTAGTGATTTATTATTTTGTACAGAAAAACATGGAGTCGATAATCTTTTGAAAGAAGGAACGAATTCGGAAAAGATTCATCTCGTTGGTAATGTCATGATTGATACACTTTTGAAAAACAAAAATAAAGCTGAACAATCACCCATTCTCGAGAAAATGCAATTAATCCCGAAACAATATGCAACAATGACATTACATCGTCCGAGTAATGTTGATGATCAGGTGATTTTCGGCGGTTTGTTGGATGCAATTGAAGAAATTCAAAATGACATGCCAATTATTTTTCCAATCCATCCACGTACAAAAAATAATATTTCAGTTTTGGGATTTGAAAAACGTGTTGCGCAAATGTCTAAGTTACGATTAGTTGAACCAATTGGATATCTTGATTTTCTCAAACTCAATGCAAACGCTTATGTGGTTCTGACTGATTCCGGCGGACTTCAGGAAGAAACAACAATTTTGCAAGTTCCATGTATTACACTGAGAGAAAATACGGAACGTCCGATTACTTGCGAAATTGGTTCCAATCAATTGGTTGGAACCAATCCAATGAATATTCTTGCTGCCTATCGAAAAATCAAAAATAGTCAACTTCCTCCTTCAGCGATTCCAGAACTTTGGGACGGTCTGGCGGCTGAACGTATTACAAAAATATTAGTGTCCTCTACTGTCTGATGTTGCAAGAAAATAAAAAAATTTGTAATTATTCAATAGAAGTTACGAAAAAGTATTGTTATTGTTTCAACTACCTTATTTCAAACCTGATTTTCCAAACAAAACAACCTCAGTAGCAAGAGCATAACAGGCACACTAACCTTATTATTATTAAAAGAATGATAATTGAATACAAAAATTTTATAGCAAAAAAGGATAATTAAAACAATTCAATTTATTTTCGTATAATTTATTAACCAAACATCGTCAAAAATGCATATTATTTACATTCATCAATATTTTACAACGCCGGATCAAAGTGGCGGAATAAGAAGTTAC
>JAITDV010000189.1 GCA_031282385.1 Planctomycetaceae bacterium
ATCATAAAAAAATACAACTTTTGCGTTACAAAAAAGGGTTTTTAAAGTAAAAAGAGTATATCACGAGTTCAGTATAAAAATGTAATTGAATATTTACAAGAACAAATGCAACCAAAGAATTATTCCGGCAACAAAACTAAAAAACGAGATTTTCATAACTGGAAGAATAAAGTCGAACAAGTTTTTTCACTCATAAAACAAACAATATATTTTGAACAAAGGAAAGATGATATTTTTCCTAGAGAATTTGATAAAACAAATAATAAACGTTTAATTCGTTCAGAATACGAAAAATCATTATATTTCAAAAATCATAAAGTTCAAAGAACTGATGGTTTTGAACTACATCATATTGTTCCTCTCTCATGGGCAGAAAATTTGATTCAGTTCAAGTTATTGGACGAATGGCGAAATATGCTTTACATTGATGGATTTAATCATGCAAAAATTACGCAAAATCAAAATCGTAATGTTTGTTTAAGTAACAACAATGAAACGTTAATATTGTCTGATTTCAAAGGTAATAATATCATTTTGGAAAAAGATCAAAATGTCTTGTATTCTAATGTTCATTTAGAAGCGATGCTGTGTTATAATAAACAATTGTTAACGTAACTCATTATTATTTGCTAATTTCCGTGGTAATTTTCGTCGGATCAGTTACGAATTTTAAAGGTCAGCGAAAAGTTCGACGACTACGCTAAATCGCTTGAACAAAAATTATGCAACCAAAATATCCGTGCCGCCACAGATTTGCGCAACGAAAAAAATCGGCGCCAACATCCGTGAAGCAACACTTGATCTTGTTCCATATTTAGCCGTTGTCGGAGCCAAAGAATCCGAATCAAATACGCTCGCACTACGAAGCAGGAAAGAAGGTAAACTCGGCGTCATTGCGGTTGAGACCGTGATTGAAAAATTGTTGGAAGAAATTAAGACGAGAAATTTATGTAATATTTCAGTGGAATTTGTGTTTTGACTCATATTAAGGCAACTCCTAAATCCTACTTTTACAGAATCATCAAAATTTTCAGGATAAAAGAAAACTGGAAACTAAATTGCAAACAACAACTTTCAATCAAAAAATATCTGTTGAGAAATTTTGGCTATCTGTTTGTTGATCGAGGTAAAGAACTCTGTGTTGGGTTTGCGGAGTGGGTTTGTTATTTGGGGTTGGCGTGTAATTTTGAGGATAATTTTGTTTTATGGGCGTCCCCATTTTAACTGTTACCGTTTCATGAAAAACAACCTCCTCCCAATGTAAAACCGGTAAAGTAGTAATTTGTTGCTCGCCCTTTTCGCAATATGTCTTAACAACTCGTTTCGTTCTTGGATCAATAACACGAACCAACGTCTCTGTTTTCTGCTTTATCGGTGCAAACTTCAGCCGATATTCAACACGCGGTCTGTAAGCTGTAATTGTCTTCACAGCAACTGGAATTGCCCCAGGCGTACCGGCGGCAACAACAGTTGTAGCGACCATCGGGCTACTGTGTTCACCTTCAATACAAATATCCGGCGACGATGTTGACCCCGACGGCAACACGTACAAAATTTCAACACCGGCGTTATTGGCGGTTGAAATTTGCGAGCCTGCTTGAATTGGTGTAGTTGGTATAATTCCGGTTGCGGGTTGTCCGATAGTGCCGACATTGCCTGTGATAGGGGAAATTGTCGGAATATTTGATTGCGGAACAAGAGTTGCGCGGGTTGCGGGTGTAGCTTGTACTGGAATTGAGGGTAACGGCGCACCAATATTCAACGGCGGCTGATTTGCTTGAGCAAGTGATGTTCCGGATTGGA
This sequence comes from Planctomycetaceae bacterium, assembly GCA_031282385.1. Classification (GTDB taxonomy): domain Bacteria; phylum Planctomycetota; class Planctomycetia; order Pirellulales; family Thermoguttaceae; genus WRKP01. The sequence continues at coordinate 1,804 of JAITDV010000189.1, forward strand.
CAAAAGGAGTAGAGTAAGCTGTTTCCTCATTGGAACCTCCCCACAAACAATCACCTATTCCGCCGTAACTTTCCGCGTAAACAAAAAACAACACAAACAAAACTAAAATTAATCGGAATATTAATTCGCCTTTAACTCGTATTGAATTTTGTTGACATAAAATCGCGAAATCGGATTGTCCAAGAGATAAACATGTACACATTACTGAATTTTCATATCTCAATTGTTTAAATTTATCGTTACAAAAATACATAAATTATACCCTCACTGTAAAGCAAAACAAATTTATTCGATTTTGATCGATTTCAGTTGCGTGAATCGTGGTAAATGAAATTTAAAGTTAGACCTGATTATATTGTTCGTACTACAAATTGCGCGACTCAAAAGTGTAAAAGCCTGCTTTCCGATAGGTAAGCAGACGAAGGTAAAGGAAAGTTAAAGTGTTAACAGTTTATGTTAACAGTTTAAAAGTGTTTAATTATAGGTTTTATTTTTGCTCCGTGCCGAAAAAATTTTTGTCAGTTAACATATCATCAAAATAAAATTCAAGTTAAAACAGAAATAATTTTTTTGTATCATTTCAAAATTGACTGCACATTCCAAAAATTTTAATCGAATTTTCCTTTGTTTTTCATCATGCCGCCGCTAACGCAGCTAGAAATAGATTTATTAATTAGCTCACTGTTCGTACTATACTGCTCATACTAGACCTTTTCTCTAACCTAAAAATACATCAACGCAACAAAAAACCGTCTTTAACTCCTCCGAGACCACCCCTAACCCCTCCGAAGGAGGGGAATAATTCCCCTCCTTCGGAGGGGTCAGGGGTGGTCTCCTACAGGTTAGCGAAAAAGTCTACTGTAAATTGCGTGACCCAAGAGCGTAAAAATTGGATTATCTATCGGAAAGCAGAAATTAAAACCTTCTTGTTTTGTTTTAAAAGAAGTATATACTTTTCGCCTTTGTTTGCAGGAAATTTAAATGGTTTATAAACTGTTCGCATTTTAAATTTCCTTTACCACTGTCTGTTTACCTATAGGCAAGCTTTACTCTTTTGAGTCGTGCAATTTATAGTACGAGCAGTATATGAACATTTAACCAACCAAATACAAATAAAAATTAATCCAATGGAAAATCAAGCAAAAGAATTTTTGAAACGTATTTTGACAACCCCAAGTACGACCGGATTTGAAGAGTCCGTACAAAATGTTGTCCGCGAATATGCTAAGCCATTCGCCGACTCAATCTACACCGATGTACACGGCAATGTAATTGTTGCCCGAAATCCAGACGCGCCGTTACGAATCATGCTCGCTGGACATTGTGACCAAATCGGTTTAATTGTCAATTATATTGACGAAAAAGGTTACATCTATGTCTTAACTGTCGGCGGATGGGACTTGCAAAATCTGATTGGAATACGTGTCAAAATCTGGACGGCAAACGGAGTTGTTGACGGAGTCATCGGCAAAAAACCAATTCACTTGCTCGATGAAGAAGAACGCAAAAAAATACCAAAAATTCAAGACCTCTGGATCGATATCGGCGCAAAAGACAACACTGAAGCAGCAAAATACGTAAATATTGGCGATCCTGTTACTGTTGAACTTGAATATCGTGAGTTGTTGAATAATCTTATTGCTGCGCCGGCGACAGATGATAAAGCCGGACTGTGGGTTGCAATGGAAGCTTTGCGGCGGATTGATTCGGGCAAGTTGAATGTTGGCGTTTTTGCGGTATCAACAGTTCAGGAAGAAGTTGGTTTGCGTGGTTCGCGGACAAGTACTTTTGGAATCGATCCTCAAATCGGAATTGCAACAGATGTAACTCACGCGACGGATTGCCCGACAGTAGAAAAGAAACAAAACGGCGACGTTAAACTTGGCGGAGGACCGGTATTGTCAAGAGGTCCGAACTTCACAACAAAATTAGTAAATGCGTTGGTAGATGTCGCCAAACAGAACGAAATTCCGGTTCAGATTGCCGCAGAAGGCAGAATCAGCGGCACCGACGCCGCATCAATTCAAGTAAATAAATCCGGCGTCGCAACTGCGTTAATTAGCATTCCAAACCGCTACATGCACACGCCGGTCGAAGTTATTTCGTTGACTGATATTGATCACGCGGCGACTCTAATGGCAAAATATTGCGAATCGATTTCCAGCGACGTTTCATACATTCCGTAATTTAAACTGTTCACACTTGAATTTTCATTTACCGTCGCCCGCTTACCTAGATAAGCAGACAGTGGTAAACGAAAGTTAAAGAGTGAACAGTTTAAGATAGCTTTTTTGTTGGTAATGTTCCAAGTGTTTAATTTGATTTATGCAAACATCACCTTTTACAATAGCTGTGAATACGGCGGAAAAGTTGCAGACTCCGAAGGCGTCTGTTGGCATTTTGTCTGCTGTGGTTGCAGCGCAAATTGATGCGGGTTTGATTGACGATGCGTTAATTACTGTTACAAAAATTCCTGTCAAGTCAGATCAACGTTCTGTTTTGCTCAATTCTGCAATAAACGCGGTAAACAATAAGAATACTGAAATTGTGATTCGTTTGATAAGAAAATTGGTAGAGCTTGATTCGGAGTCATCGGTAGTTGCAGGGCGTCTTGCGCGTACGCTGCTTGACAACAACGAACCTACAACGGCAATGAAAATTATCGAGTCGATAAAAAATCCGTTTGATTCGCAGCGTAGTCGTTGTGAGTTTGCGGTCAGGTTACTTGAGTTTGATGTTGATGGTGCAAGAGGAATTATTGAAACGATAAATGATGTTGATTATCGGGATTGGGGCTGGCTTGCATTTGCGCAACAAATAATCAAATCAGGTGATGTTGAGTCAGCAATAAAAATCACTGTTCGAATTTCATCGTTATTGCGGCGTGCGTGGGCGTTTTTTGAGTTGGGCAAGTTGGCTGATTCTGCGGCAGAGTTACGGTTATTTAACGCAGCTGCATCAATATTGCAATCTATTGATATTGACGTTAAAAATGCAGAGCAATTTGTAACTGTGTTGCGGATTATCGGCAAGTTCGCGTACAATTCCGGCAGAACAAAAAACGAATCAAAAGATGCAAACATAGTAGAAAACGGGATTGCGATTTCGGAAATCGGCGAGAATTTTCTTGAGTTGGCAGAGTCGGCGGCGATGAAGATTCCGATACCGATACAGAGATTGCGGGCAAAATTGTTTTTGGCTGGAACGCTTTGGGATTTGGGATTGATAGATAGTGTGAATGTGTATGTTGACAGGCGTGAAATAGAAAATGATGATTTTAGCGCAATTGAACAGAGTAAAGTTTGGCAATGGGCGGCGGAATGTGATCCGTGTTGGGCATCGGATTGGACGAGGGCGGTAATGGCGGTAAGTATTGCGCAACGAAAATTGGAAGAGTTAGGATTGGCGGAGCGGATTTCTGAAGTTGTACGAAGGTTTGCGTTGCGAAATAGTAAACTGCCGCCAACCGGTAAACCCGACATTGATTCAATTTATCTTTCAGCAAGACAATTTGAAGAATATTATTACAGTCCGTTTGCAATCGAGGATTGTGAATGTTGACGGAATATAACAACTAAATATAAGAATAGGAGAGTAAAATGTTTTTAGCGTATATTGTAATTTTTTTGTTTGTGATGTTTGTTAGTTTTACTGTTTGTTATCAAATGAAACGTTATGCGGGCAAGTTTGGGTTAATGGATTTTCCTGGTGATCGCAAAATACATAATCAACCAGTACCGACATGCGGCGGACTTGGAATTTTTGCCGGAGTTATTCTATTTTTTGCAATATGTCAACTAATATTGTTCGCGCCGACACAATTGCAAACAATACTTCCTCAATCAATATCAATCAGACTTGATGGTCTGATGCAACGAAGTTTACAACTTTGGATTTTACTTGGTTTTGGTACAATTGTTTTTTTACTTGGCGTACTTGATGACAAGTTTAATTTGCATTGGGTAATACGTATTTCGGTTCAGACATTGGCGGCGATTCTTGCGGTTTGGCAAGGATGGCGTTTGACAATTTTTATTGACTTACCAATATTGACGGGAATATTGAGTGTGATTTGGATTGTTGGTTTGACCAATTCATTTAACATGCTTGACAACATGAATGGTCTTTCAGGCGGCGTGGCGGCAATATGCGGAATTTTTCTGGCAATTGTAATGATACTTTCTCCCAATCCGTCATCATTAGAGCCGCAATTTTTTGTCGCGGGTTTTTTGATTGTACTTGTTGCTTCAATTGTTGGTTTTTTGTTACATAATAATCCGTTTTATGCGAATTTATTTATGGGCAACAGCGGCTCGTATTTTATTGGTTTTTTGATGGCGGTCTCAACTCTTATTGCAACATTTTCAAGCAACAGCCAATTACCGCAAACAATTTTTGTACCGATAATTATTCTTGCCATTCCATTGTATGATATGATTTCTGTTATTATTATCAGAATAAAAAATTGTAAAAGTCCGTTTGAAGGAGACAAGAATCATTTTTCTCATCGGCTTGTCGAACTTGGTTTGAACAGAACTCAATCGGTACTAACAATTTATCTTGCAACCATAATCTGCTGCATTGGTGCCGTTCTATTATATCAAGTCAGTTTCTCAGGCGCAATTTTAATTTTAGCACAAATAATAATGATGCTCTTGCTAGTAGCAATTCTTGAAGTGGCTGCAAAATATAATGAAGAGAATAGAAAACAAAAATAATCATTCAGCACAATTATCTCATCACATTTGAATGTCCGGTTAAGCAGTTATTACGATCAACTTTCAATATATTTCAAACGGCGTCATAATAGAAAAATCCTGTTTGTTCTTTTTTGAAATTTAGTATGTTGAATGACAAAGAAAATTCTGTACAATAAATATTATGAAAATTTATAGATTTTTCGGACGCTTGCTTATACTTCTTTAAAAATATAAAGAAGTACAAGGCTGAGCTGCGCACTATCGCAACTGAAAAATTCCACATCCCATCATAAAAAAATACGACTTTTGCGTTACAAAAAAGATTTTTAAAGTAAAAAGGATATAAAAGCTTGCTTTCCGATAGTTAAACAGACGGCGGCAAAGAAAATTTAAAATGTGAACAGTTTATAACATTAAATTCTTTTTTAAAATATGATTTCCAAAATAACAGGTCAATTAATTTCACTTCATACAGATTTTGCAATTATTTCTGCAAGTCCGTTTGAGTATGAAGTATTGATTCCCGAATATACGCGTCGGCAACTCCAAAACGAAATAGGTAAAACGGTATCGTTGCACACGATTTATTCAATTGACGGTAACCCGCAAGGTAAATTGACGCCGCGTTTGATCGGTTTTCTTACGCAAGCAGAGCGGGAGTTTTTTGATCTTTTTTGTAGTGTTGATGGTGTCGGCACGCGGAAGGCGTTAAGAGCAATGGTACGTCCGGTGAAAGAGATTGCAATTGCAATAGAAGAAAAAGATGAAAAATTTCTATCAGGATTACCCGGAATCGGCAACGCAATGTCCGAAAGGATTGTTGCCAAATTACGACGCAAAGTACCGAAATTTGCGTTGCTTGTCGGCGGCAATATCCCCAATGATGTAGAGCAACAAACTGATATAGTTTCGGAAACTTATGAAGCTTTAATTGCGTTGGGACATTCAGAATCAGACGCAAGACACCTACTCGACGCCGCAATAAAATCAAAAAATAAATTCAAAGACTCCGCCGAAATGATACAGATAATCTATACAATAAACAGAAACGTAAAACAAAATTTAGAGTAATCGTCAATAGAATAATATGCTGAATAAAACCGAAACTGTATATTCAGAAACCGCAACTTTCTTTCACGGCAATTTCAATCGGACAAAACGCGGGAATCCATGTTTTTTTGTTACGAAAAACATTCCATCTTTTATTCCGAATACATTCAAATTATACGAAACAATCAGTTCGCCCTGTTTGGAAATTCGCGGGTGCGCTTTGGCGTTGTAAGTTACCAAATTGGCTTGATTGCCATAAATCCGCTTGATTTCAGCTTCATACTGTTTCGGTTCAGGACAATGATAAAACGTTGTTGTTTCAGAAAAACGTGAATACGGCAAATCAGAAATCATAAAATTCAATCGTGTTGAAATACAATCTTCAGTATAGATAAGAATGAATTTTCCATCATAACGTCCGCCGATCATTTTTGTAACACTTAATTCATTTGACATTCTTTTCGCCAACGCCGCATCATCACTATTACAATCGGCAATATTACGGCTCCAATGTTTGCCTGTCCAGAATTGCCATGTTGCCGTATCATTGAAAGACCGGCGATGAACTTTGGCAACAACCAATTGACGCGGAAAAAACGGCACGCCTTTTTTGTTACGAAAACCATAAATATAAATATCATCACCGTCATTGTAAATTCCAATACCAAACAAAACTTCATATTGACCATTTTTATGAAACAAGTTGACTGGTTTGGTTTCCGTTTTGGAAAAATCAGGTTGATTGTTTTGAATTGGTACAGAAATCAACCAAGGTCCTTCCATCTCCCATGTTTTCGGATCAACCACAGTACCGATTGTGTAAATTATTGAGTCAATCACAATACCATCGCTAAGCCAAAAACGCTTATCAAACAAATTCGCAGGACGTCCTTCGGCATTGGTTTTGTAAATGAACTGCATCTTTGACGGATCCGGTTTATTGCCTGTCAAAACTGCAAAACAATGATTGACCATCACACAACCGGCTTTAAACGAACCATCGGCATTGGCGTTACCAAAAAAAGAATCACTGAAATGAAATATTGTTTTCGAATATTCATTCGCGCTGCCTTGCCGTGAATTGCCGTCAATTCCGTAAGAAAAAATACCATCGCCGGCAAGCCAACCCTCCGTTCGATCAAACAACGTTGTCCATTCTTTGTCCGGTTCACAAATAAAAGTTGGTTCCGCCGCCGTCGCCGCCGAAAGAGTTAAGCATATTCCAAAAAATAAAATCGCTCCAAAAAATCTCATAAAAAATCTTGCTCCGAAAATTCTCATAAAAAATTTTCAATATACTGCTCGTACTATAAATTGCCTAACTCAAGAGCGTAATTTATAGTACGAACAGCTTGTCATTCTTTTATTGTCCGTCGTTTTTCGATTTCACGCAACGCGTCTGCGGCACGCATGGGAAGATGAATCTCAACATAACGCGATAAATCACTTTCAACTGGATTGATTTCAACTGTCGGAATTTTTTGCAATGCTGCAGTTCTTACCGGACTGGTAATGTACGGAAACATTGCCGATGTGCCAATAGAAAAAACCAGATCAAAACCTTTACCATTATTAAATTCGTACTGAAATTCCTCGATTTCGTCCAACGGAAGACTTTCCTCAAACAGAACCACACGAGGACGAATAATCGCGTTACACTCATGACATCGCGGCGGCAATGTTTTTTGTAATTCCTTAAAACGTTTCAATATCACTGTGTCCTGTTTCAATTCTTCCGACCAAGAACAATTCGTACAATAAAGAGTTCGCAACGAGCCATGAAATTCGTACACATTTTGTGATCCGGCGGCACGATGATAATTGTCAATATTCTGCGTAACCACAACAATTTTACCGCCGATGGTATTCCATTGTTTTTCCCAGTCAGCAATAATCCGGTGAGCGTCATTTGGTTGATGTTCCGCCACTGCGAGACCTAGTTGGAACATATATTTCCAAGTGATTTCCGGTTTTGTTCGGAACATTGTACCGGAGAGACATTCTTCAATTGAATATCCTTCCTCCGTTTGCCCGCGATTATACAACCCGCCAACTCCGCGATAAGTCGGTAAACCGCTATCTGCCGAAATTCCGGCTCCGGTAATAAACAATATCCGCTTAGATTTTTGTAGCAGACTTGTAATAATATCCAATTTTTCTTCGTTGCTCATAAACTTGGTTATAAAAAATTAAACGTAAATATCTATTTTAAACTGTTCACACTTTAAATTTCGTTTACCTTCGCCTGCTTACCTATCGGAAATCAGGTTTTTACGCTCTTGAGTCCCGCAATTTATAGTACGATCAGTAAATTTTCTACCTCATCGCGTTGTTAGCCGTAACCGAATATAGACAACTTTCGCAAAAAAGTATTTTCATTTTTTTATTTTATCCCGCAGAGCGCACACTAAAGTAATTGTTTGAATCAGGACAATAAATATTTCGTACCCAGCTTCGACACATTGCTCTCCAAAGATCATGACCGCCATACACAACATTATCTGCGGTTACATTAATCCAATCATGGTGTCCGGTAATGTTATTGCCCGTTCATCAATCAAAACAATCGCATATTTAGGAATCGAAAGAGCAAGCAATTCCGCAATCGTAATTTCACCAACTCCGTTTTCGCCAACAATCGCCGCAATCAGGAATTAAAACTCAACCCCGAGAATTTAAACTCAACCCGTTGCCCCGACCACCCGCGAATATTCAACAACTCCAAATATTCCAAATGTTCGGGAAATTGCTCACTTTGCCACTTGTTTTCAAGCTTTCGTATTTCTTTTGATAGGGATATAGTATCAAACAATATGTTTTGTTAGAAAATCAGATTGAAAAAAAGTGTTGTTGAAACATTTATCATCAATTTTACGGAATAATTACTGGAATTTCAATTTAAATTATCTTGTCCGGTAATCGAATATTTTATTTTTGACTGTATTTTGAAACAGTTCGGTGATTTTTTCTTTGGCGTCGGTTTTATTTTGTTTCAACGTGATATTTTCTTTTGGCGTATTATTGTAAGTTACAATTTCCGGTTTTTTATCGTTACGAAAAAAGAAGTTGTTTTCCACAAGATTTTTTCCTGCACGATGAAATCGTAACGGCGGCTGAAACGTGTCAACTATAAGATTGTAGTCAATTGTAAAATCCGTAGTTCCTTCATCAAGGAACATTCCGTTACTTTCCGCACGACCAATGTTACGCGGAATATCATGAATATTGTTGAATCCAAGCCGAGAACCGGGTTGACGACCAAGCGTGTAGATTGCACCGCCATCGGAAAGCATAAGCATACAATGATGTAAATGACAACCAAGAACCATATTTTCTTTTGCGGCAGTCGGATTGTCATTCCACGACCAACCAATCGAAACACCGGTATAAGGCGTTTCACAAACCTCACAACGATCAACTGTCGAATTTTCCGTCAAACCAATCCATATTCCCACCGCACCATAAAGTGTCTGTGCCGGTTTGATTATTTTGCTGAAAGAAATCACGTTACATTTTGCCGTGTTATTTCCGTTATGCGTTCCGAACATCACCGCATTTGCCCCAATATCTTCAAACACACATTTTAAAATCAAATTCGCATAACACGATTTGCCAATCCAAAGTCCGTTTTCACCCAAATGCCTGAATGTACATTCATCCATTGTACAATTTGATACGAAATCACATTGAATCGCTGCCGGCGCTGCGTTCACCGAATGATAGTCAAACATTTTTCCTTTGTCATTTGGAGTACTTCGCCGAGCTGGTTCACTAAAAGTTGCGGCTTGTATGCCCCAATATGTTTTCTCCGATTTCTCATTAAAAGCCGTGTATTCAAATTTCAGATTGTAAAAATGCAAATTCGTAACATAACGTTTTTCGGTTCCTTCCACAACAATCAATTGCGCGGCAATTGGAGCAATCACATTAATATTGTCCGCTGTTTCGCCTTCTTTGAGTTTGTAATAAAGTTTTCCCTCTTTCTGATCCAAAAACCATTCGCCGGCAACATCAAGATAAGTTTTGGAATTTTCGAGAAAATAACGAGCATGAGGCTCAAAACCGTCAATGTTCCAAAAAGGAAGGTTACCGCCGATTTGTAACGGTACAGTCAATTTGTTGTTTTTTGTGTCAATCGACTGAACTGGAGTACGTGTTATTGACCAATCATGCAGAAAAACAAGTTCCACTTGATCAATATCATCAACCGGTTTTAATTCATTCGGTTTGAAAAAGAAATGAGTTCGGCGATCTTCACCGGCTTTATCGACACGCAAAAAATCGGTGTTCGGAAACCTTGCACGAACCGCACGAACATCGTTGACATAAAGATCACGAAAAGTCCATTGACCGGCTTTAACTTCAGGAATATCGGCGACAACACAACCGTCATTCTTTCCGGTTGGAACAAATCCTGCAATACGTTTTCCGCCGCTAATCACTGCGTTATGACCTTCGTAAAAAACCTGATGATAGGCTTTGTCAATTGTTCCGCCGTCTTCCGGCGTAAATCGTAACGGTTCCGTCAACCAATAAGTTCCAGCAAGCAGATGAACTTCTTTATCGCCTTCTTTTTCGGTTTTGGTGTTACGAAGAACTTTCTGCGCTTTGGCAATTGTTTTAAACGGTTTTTCTTTTGTTCCGGGATTGGCGTCATTCCCTTCCGGCGACACATAAAAACTCAAAACAATATTGTTCTCCAAATTTTCCTCCGTCGTTTCATCAGCAAAAACATAAGTTGCTGAAACAAACAACAACAATACTAAAAAAAATTTTTTCATGATATTTTTATACTGTTCGTACTAAAATTACGTGACTCAAGCCTGCGTTTCGATAGGTAAGCAGGCGACGGTAAACGAAATTAAAGTGTGAATTGTTTATTAACATCCAACAACCGTAACATCACCTTCAACATTCCATTGTATTCTTTGATCCCATTCAAG
>JAITDV010000190.1 GCA_031282385.1 Planctomycetaceae bacterium
GCAAACGCTTGACCTATTTCATAAACATCTGCAAAATCAAGAACCACAGATCGAAAATGCTCAAACCGCATTAAAAGTCTTTTTGCCTGAGAACGGGAAATAAGCATCTCATCGCCAAACAGCGCAAAACGTACAGGAACCATCGTTTTGTCAAATTGAAAACCATTGTCCGTGTCTGTTGTAAAAAGACGATACACGTCATTCATTGTTTGTGTACAACTATTCTTCAAACAAAGAACAACAATTGTTCCCTCTGTTATGTTTTGAATATAATCGCTTTCAAAAACAAAATCTTTCTCATGATTTTGTGAATGTACAATCTTGTTGTTTCCCGACAAAATCATAAATCCGTCAAAACTTCGGGAAGCAAAAAAAATCCCTTCACCGGAATGTCGTTTTGAATCTGTTGTTAATTTTCCTTTCAATAATTCTAAAATCACTTCATTGTCATATTGTAAATTAAACGCTAGTTGAATTTTCTTAAAAATTCCGATTCCATTATCCTGAATGACAACAGTATTTTGAACATTATTTTTTTCAATCCAAACTTTTAATATTGTTCCTTCGGAATGATCAAGGCGTTATTAATCATTTCCGAAACACTATACGCCCAAATATCAAGAACATTTTTAGGCAAGGTTCCCAAGTAAGGACGAATATCGTTTCGCCCAATATTATCTTCTTTGAGTGTCCCATCAAGGCAATACTCCCGAAACAATAAATCATCAGCAGACTCAATTTGTTGACGTTGTGATTTTTCCATTTTTGATTTATATTACATTAGGGTTATGTTCGTTATTTTTTTGGATGATCAAAATTAAGTTTTCGCAACCTTATTTTCAACCTAATTTTCATAACAAAACAACCTCAGTAGCAAAAATGGTAAAAAATATCCTAACCTTATTACAAATTATCAATGAGGTAATGAGGTTGGTTTGTGGGGAATTAATCGGCTACGGAGGTTGTTTTGTTAGAAAATCAGGTTGAAAAATAATGTTTCGGAAAAATAATTTTGATCATTCGAAAAATACCAAACATAACCCTAACGCAGTATAGTTAATACAAAGACGAAATGTTTATTGCGATTCCTAATGATATCCAAGTAAATACTAACCATATAAACTGTATCAAAACGTACGTATAATATAATCTTCGCCCGTAAAATAACCCTATCACATTTGTTATAAAAGCACATATAATCCACAGGTATCCAGAGATTGCAATGATACCAGTAACCGTATCATAAGAAGTATTCATTGCATACATTGAAATACACGTTAAAAGAAAAAACAAAATTGAACAAAATCTTAAAATAACATTTTGTACATTGATACATAATCCAAACACTCCAATTGCGGTAGTGCATATAAATGAAAAACACATATTATTATGCGCTGTATTCATCGCAGTTCCGCCATTCGTTCTCTGGTAATATATTAATCCCAATAAACATACCATATAAATGATAGTAAAAATAGACAGAAAAACTAAAAACAATAATTGTTGTTTTGGAGAACATAACAATTTATTTTGCGCGTATTCAGACATTTTGACGCCTATTATAAATAATAATAATAATAATAATAATATGAGTACACAAATAGTATTTTGAACTTAAATATTAAAGAAACAATAAATGTGTTTATTTTTGGGTAACGTTTTCTAGAATTCACTAAGGATGTTCTGTTGTTTGGGCATATTGATCTACAATATATTGAGCTTTACGATAAACTCCATTCTCCCACATACGGTCAGTTTCTATCCATTGCCAATAATGAATCATTTCATGGCAGAAAGTACATAAATCACCGGCAAGTGCATTGTCTCGCCCTAATTCAGATTTTCTTTGTTTATAATCTCCCGTCGCAAGACGAATATAAGGAAAAGAAACAGGATTATTGGGAATCCTTATCAAACCCACACATTGGTCGCCATCTTGGGCAGTCAAAATAGGACACGGTGATAAATAAACATTAAGACGTACCGGAAAAGTTTTTTCTTTACGTATCCACTTGGCAAAACGAATAATACAATCTCGTACTTCAATATGTCCACGACTCCCATAAATCCGTAAACCTGCTTGAGTATAATTTTTGAGATGATTTTTCATTTCTTGTTGCTTCTTCTAAAAATTGTCCTAAATTCTATTATCGTACTAATAATTTTAGGCTATTTCAATGTTCCTGAACAATCACACCCAACTCCAATTTATTTTTGGCTGTCAGAATGCACTAACAATTCCCACAAAATAAATGCGATTACAAATAATAATATATTTAACACAATCATATATTTTCCAATAGACCATGTCGCGTAAGATATTATCATATCAAAATTGACAAGATCGAACATATTGTAATGTTTCTTATACACAAATGGCAGATACCACGTTGAAAAAAATACAGAATTAATACCTGTAGTCACAATCGCGAGTACTAGTACCCATAAAAAAAACGTAAATAAAAAAAAATGATATGTCGTTTTAGAATTTGTCATACTATCTGCAGTCATTGCATGCGCAAAACATAATTTTTGAATAATTTTATTGCTTTTGAATATTAACGAAGCGATAATCCTCTTCATTTCTTGTTGCATTTCCTAAAAATTATCCAAAATTCTATTATCGTACCGATAATTTTAATCCATTTCCAAGGTATTGGATAATCGCAGTTTCCTATAAATTGTCCACAG
>JAITDV010000247.1 GCA_031282385.1 Planctomycetaceae bacterium
GCGGGTAATTATAAAACAAGCCGCCATAAAATACAATACCACTTTGTCTCACCTGAAAAAATTTTTTCTGAGATACTTGCATAAAAGTAACTATTCATTACGTGAAATTATTTTGTGACATATTGTTCATCCTATAAATTGCGTGTCTTAAAAGCGTCAACGCCCGCTTTCTGATAGGTAAGCAGGCGTTGGCAAACGAAACTTGAAGTGTTAACAGTTTAAAACAACCAATTGTTTCCGGACAAAAGACCTTTTCTCTAACCTACAAATACATCAACGCAACAAAAAACTACAACAAAAAACCGCCTTTAACTCCTCCGAGACCCCCCCTAACCCCTCCGAAGGAGGGGTCAGGGGTGGTCTCCTACAGGTTAGCGAAAAGGTCTAAAGTATAACGCAACTGCCTGAAATTTAATGCGAACCATATATCAAAGTTGTTTCAAACATGGCGTCAATGTTTTCTTGTATTGCGTTGTCAACCATTGTGCTGGTATCCATTATGAATCCGCCGCCGGGCGCACACGTATCAATAAGCCACTTGCAATAATCAACTACTTCCTGTTTTTTACCGTACGCAATTGAAACAATAGGCACATTACCCATAATGCACGAATGCCCGCCTAAAACTTTTTTTGCTTTTGCCATATCGGTGTACTCGAAATTATAGATTACTTTACCTGGCGGAACTTCTGTTAAGTATTCAAGCCGTTTGTTATATTCGCCTTCAACATAAACTACCGGAGTTAAACCAGCTTCAACTAAATCCGTAAGATATTGCCGCAACGAGGGCCAATAGAATTTTTTGAAATGAGCGTCTGACATAAACGAATCAATTCCCTTGTGCAACCAAAACCAAACATAAGGCACCGCTTTACCACTACAATTCGCAATTGTATCCTTGATTGCAAATTTAGTTACCACATCAATCAACGCCAGCAAATCATCAGGACGTTTCATCATGTCCATCAATACCTCCATTGTACCGCGCATACTGTCGCCTATCATATCAAACGGCGCATAAGCAAACCCCGCATAAAGCGGCGGCATACCAAATGTCTCTTTCATGTGAGCTTGATACTCGCCCAAATAAGAAAACCAATCCATCAACATTTGTCCGGTTTTAGCCAATGTCTCAAAACTCTTAATAACTTCAGGATCGGCAAACGTTGCAAACGTTCCCATGTGACCAAACCACATAGAATTACGAAAATCAACTTTAGCTAAACCACTTAAATTTGCAAAACTACGCGGTATCCATTTGTTCATCATAAACTTGGTAATATCGTGAATTGCTTCAGCGTATTCGTTCTCTTTCATGTACTCGCCTTCGATAAATTGATACATGATATTCGGATCTTCAATTTCATGACCCGGCCACTTAAACCAATTTATGCCGGAACATTCCATGTAGTTCGCCGGAAAAAATAAGATCGGATCCCAACCGAGATCCGGTTCGTAGTGATTGTAAAAAATATCATAAACGTCAGTTGCCTTGCGGTAATCGTACATAATGTCCTGAACTGTCCATTTGTTCGCGAAATAAACAGGGTAAGCTTGAAATACCGGAACTATCGAAATTCGATCAGGTTCTTTCAATTGAACTGAATCTTTTACCCGTTTTAATCGAGCGTCATAAATTTCTTGCATGTTTTTCATAATTCGGAGTTTTTGTTAGTGTTGTTGTGAAATGTAAATTTTTATTTTAATCCCGTACCGAAACTGAGTCTGCTTTCCACAATGAAATCTGTCGGGGACAAGAATGAAAATTATAATCAATAATGCCAAATAAATACAAGCAGGTATAAAAAACTCGTAAATAATCATGTGCGGGATGAAAGGCGTCATGCGAATTGTTGGTTATAAAAGAAAGCTAAATTTCAAGGTGTTATGGATATATTGTGATTTTGGCAATATTTCAGTAGAATTTGCGTTTTGACTTATGGGAACTTCACTTCTAAAAACTCATTTTGTCCACGAATTTTCACGAATTAAATAATTTGTGCAAATTAGTGGATAAAATAAATTTATTGTCTAAATTTGTCTATCCTGAAAATTTCGATAATCCCGTCAAAAATAGGTTTTTAGAAGTTGCCCTACTTGAATTAGGTGTGATACGGCGGCGACTCGTGAAAACTTACGGTGAGTACATCAATGACTGCCGGATGGGGGAAATCTAAATGTTCGGAGGGAAGAGGGGTGAGGCGAAGTAAAGGCAAGGTATGAGGGTACTGAGACACATAAAGGAGAAATCCCGATCCAGAGCAGCTCTAAACCTAAACCAATACAACTCTCATTTACTCTACGCGAGGTATTATTAGGATTTCGTACCCACCGCGTTGTGGTGGGTTGTTATGCGTTGCCCTTAATTGGGGCGAAGGAAAACTGATATTTATTTAGTCCCTGCGTAACATGAGTTATTTCTTAACTCAAAACAATAAATCCACTGAAATATTACATATTGTTTTGTTCTAATAATTCGCGGAGTCGTTCTATTGGTAAACCTACTACGTTTGATTCGCTGCCGTTTATTATTTTTATCCATGAATTGTTATCTTGATAACCGAATGCACCGGCTTTGTCTTTCCATACGTTGTTGTCAAGATACGATTCTATTTCTTGATCAGTAATTTTTTGCATAACAAGTTCTGTTTGTTCGGCAATTACTTTTAAACTGTTTGTATTCGAATCTTCTGTAATTTGTGCTGACTTATCCATTGTAAAGTTTGTTTCAACGTATTTGTCTTGGTGAAATTTAATTGATGTTTGAAATGATTGTTTTGGTTGATATATTTTTTTTGTTAGTACACAAAGTCCGCTTATTACTTGATGTTTTTTTCCGCGTAGGCATTTCAACATGTGTCTTGCGTCGTTTTTATCTGATGGTTTGCCCAGCAATTCGCCCCCGCAACAAACCACTGTATCACACGCAATAACACACCCGAACTCGATTTTTTCCGCAACATTACATGCTTTTTGAATTGCTTGTCTGCATACGTATTGACATGGTTGTTCATTTAACTTACGTGCATCCTCAACACCATCGTCCGGCGGCAATACTTCAAAACTCAATCCCATTGCCGTCAACAATTCTCGCCGTCTCGGTGATTGACTCGCAAGATAAATATGTCCGGCATAAATATAATTATTGTTACAAATAATATTCATAATCCACGAATCAAATCAGCGATAACCAAAATTAGGTTAAATTTTGAAATCAATTTGTAACTATCCAGCTTTCTACCAACATGCCGTTCCTAAGGGGACGGGAAAATTCAATAACACAAAATAATAGACCTTTTCTCTAACCTAAAAATACATCAACGCAACAAAAAAACTACAACGAAAAACCGCCTTTAACTCCTCCGATACCACCCCTGACCCCTCCGAAGGAGGGGAATTATTCACCTTCTCCGGAGGGGTAAGGGGTAGTATCCTACAGGTTAGAGAAAAGGTCTAATATTGCGGCTGAATAGTTGCAAATTTTTTAACAAATTTATTCCGGTTTAAACCAGAGTGATTGCCAATATTTTTGGTCGAGATCGTAATAATCTACAGGTGTTTTGGGATCAAAATCATTGGGCAAAATTCCGAAACGTTTCATTTCACGAATGTATTCCGGTCGCGGTTGGAAGTCCGGCATATCGAAACGTTTAATTGTGTCAAGTTGTGATTT
>JAITDV010000257.1 GCA_031282385.1 Planctomycetaceae bacterium
CAATTAATTTTGATAATAGACCTTTTCGCTAACCTGTAGGAGACCACCCCTGACCCCTCCGAAGGAGGGGAATATTCGCCTCCGAAGGAGGCGTCTCCTTATTCGCCTCACTCGGAGGCATCTTCTTATTCGCCTCCTTCGGAGGCATCTTCTTATTCGCCTCCTTCGGAGGGGTTAGGGGTGGTCTCGGAGGAGTTAAAGGCGGTTTTTCGTTGTAGTTTTCTTGTTGCGTTGATGTATTTTTAGGTTAGGGAAAAGGTCTAATATTTGCAAGGTTTTAAGGAAAATCTCGGATAAAACAATAATTATATTGCTAATTATAACTCTAAATTGCAACCAGATAAGCCCAGAATTTATAGCACCAAATGACTTTTTCAGGGACAACTATTTACTTTTAATTTTCGAGAATCTGGCGCGGGCTGATCTTTGGGCAAGCCCGCTTAATTTTTTTGAGTTTAGAGATTCAGATTATTCTTTTATCGATTACGCGTTTTGCTTTTCCTTCACTTCTTGGAATTGAACCTGGTTGAACCAAAGATATTTTTGCGTGTATTCCTGTAACGCGGCTGATTTCATGGCGTACACGATTTTGGAACGCTTCAATTTCACTGACTTTATCACTGAAATCTTCCGGTTGAACTTCCAGCTTGACCTCAATTTCATCTAACCCGCCAAATTCACGAGTCAAAACGATTTGATAATGCGGCGCGGTTCCTTCAACTTGCAACAAAGCAGCTTCGATTTGACTTGGGAAAATATTGACGCCGCGAATGATCACCATATCATCGCTTCTTGCCGCAATTCGACGCATTCGCCGAATCGTCCTGCCACAAGGACAAGGTTCAGGAATCAAAGCGGTCAAATCCCGCGTCCGATAACGAATCATCGGCATCGCAAAACGATCCAACGTCGTAAAAACAAGTTCGCCAACTTGACCATCAGGAAGCGGCTCCAACGTCTCCGGATCAATAATTTCAGGATAAAAATGATCCTCAAAAAGATGCGTACCGTTTTGATGAACACACTCCGCACCAACTCCAGGCCCGCAAATTTCAGTTAATCCGTAAATATCATAAGCCTTAATTCCCGCATCTGATTCAATTCGTTTCCGCATCTCGTCCGACCAAGGTTCCGCCCCAAACGCACCAACCCGAACTGGAAGCGTTCGCAAATCAACTCCCATACTTTGCGCTTTGTCAATAATATGCAAAAAGTATGACGGCGTACAAGAAACAACAGTTGCCCCAAAATCCCGCATTAACATAACTTGCCGTTCCGTGTTGCCGCCCGAAATCGGCACAACTGTAACACCAAGAGCTTGACCGCCGTCATGCAATCCAAGACCGCCGGTAAAAAGACCATAACCATACGCATTTTGCAAAATATCGCCAGGACCAACCCCATAACTACAAAGCGACCGAACAACACTTTGCGCCCAAACCGCAAGGTCTTCACGCGTGTGAGCAACAACTATCGGTTTACCTGTTGTTCCGCTAGAAGCGTGCATACGTACGATTTTTTCCATCGGAACTGCAAACAAACCAAATGGATACGTATCACGCAAAACTTGTTTCGTGATAAACGGCAACTTGTACATATCATCGAAACTTCTAATATCTGATGGTGTAAGTTTAAGTTGATTTAGTTGTTCGCGGTACCAAGGTCCGTTTTCAAATGTATGCCGGAGAATAACTTCAAATTTCCGCCATTGAAGTTCCCGAAGCCGATCTTTGGTAAGAAAATCTAAATTGGTTACAGAATTCAATGTAGTTTTCGATAAGTCTGGCAGTAAGGTATTTGTCATTTAATATTAAGTGAAAAATAATTTTAAGTTTTGTAAGTTAAAGTAACGCTAAAACTTCTTTTTAAAACATATACTGCCCGTACTATAAATTGCGTGATTCAAGATCGTAAAAGCCTGCTTTCCGACTTCTAGGTAAGCAGGCAACGGTAAACGAAATTTCAAGTGTGAACAGTTTTAAACGTTAAAAAACAAGGCTTTTTTGCAAATTACTTTGTCAAAAATCGGCTTTTTTAGAACTTCCCATCTGAAAATTAAAAAGGAAAAGGGAAAGTGGAAAATCAAAAAATAGCGATTGTTTTTATCGTAACAAAAAAATAATCTTTGACAACTACCCCGTAAGAGATAATTTTTAGAGATACCTTACGAACAGTACAGAAGTCCTCGACTGAATATTTACAGCAATTTTAAATTTTGCGGGTGCGGTATTGTGGAGAAGATGCGAGAGTTTTTTGTAACGTGTTAAATATGCTACCGACTCATGTCAAATTAAACCGATAGCTTTCCAAGTAACTCTGTTTTTCTTGTATGTATTACTTGATGTGATAACACAATCCAAAGATTAATTACTTTGTTGAAGCGTTTTTGTGTTGTTTTGAGTTGGAGAAAAATCCATTAACTGCGTAAGCGGTTAAATTGTTTGCACAATAAATTGCGTGACTCAAAAGCGTAATAGCCTTGTTTTCTGTTAGTTAAGCGGGTGACGGCAAGGTAAATATAAAGTGTGAACAGTTTACAAACAATTTTTACACTTAAAAATCATGGGACTCGGTTTAACATCTGCAATTCATATTGCCCAAACCGGAATGGGGGCAGCTGAGAAGTCTATTAATGTGTCCGGTAACAATCTTGCTAACGCCAATACTTGGGGTTACAAGGCAGAACGTCCAGATTTTAGTTCGTTTATTTCATACATTTACAACTACGGTTACGGTGAAGGTCAAACCTATACCGCCGGTTCAAATCCGCTTCAAATTGGAATGGGGGTAGAACTCGCATCTGTAACCACAGATTTTTCGCAAGGTTCATTCAAAGAAGGAATGACAGCTTCTGATCTTGCGATTAACGGCAACGGATTTTTGATTGTGCGTGATTCCGCCGACCCGAATTCAACTCGGCAAACATATTACACCCGAAACGGCGCATTGAAAATCAACGGCAACCACGATCTTGTAACCAATACCGGCATGTATGTTTTCGGATACGGAATAGATGATCAATTTCGTATTCAAAATGATAAATTGACTACGTTAAAAATTCCTATCAATGAAATGCATATTGCTCAAGAGACTTCCGAAATTCGTATTGAAGGCATCCTAAACGCAACCGGCGACTCCGCAACTCAAGGAACTGTACTTCGCACAAAACCAATGACCGATTTGTCCAAATCATCACCGCCCTTAAACACCGGAAACATTAGCCAAATAATACAACCCAATGTTGAAGGTTACGCAGATATCAACGGCTCAAATACCGCAACAGGAAATATTGATGAAGGAAAATATCTTTATCGTTTCACTTTTGTTGACGCAAATGGAATTGAGT
>JAITDV010000261.1 GCA_031282385.1 Planctomycetaceae bacterium
AGCGAAAAGGTCTATTATCAAAATTAATTGACAAGGAGTCCCCATTCAGATGCTCAAACGAACTCGCCGCGAACAAGTTGGCTACCATTAAAACAACAAAAAGACTTTTTCAGGGACAAATATAAAGAAATACAAGGTAGAACTACGCACTATCGCAACAGACAAATTCCACATCCCATCATAAAAAAATACGACTTTTTCGTTACAAAAAAGGTTTTTAAAGTAAAAGGGTATAACTATTTTACAACTCATTATGAAAATGATTTTTTTAGAAATTGTTTTTAATAATTTGTATTTATTTTTATGTTGGAGAGGAGTTTTCCCCCTCCCTTGTCATTATTATTTAATCGTGTAGAATTCTCGCTCTTTTACTTGCTTGGTCATTTGTTTATGCGGGCCCCGTCGTCTAGCGGTCAGGACACGGCCCTTTCACGGCCGTGGCACGGGTTCGATTCCCGTCGGGGTCATTACCGCACAACCAAAACAAAACAATCAGTAAATTTAACTTTGATTTCGGCAGTCATAATATTTATGGCAACTTCTAAAAAACTATTTTTTATAGAATTACCAAAATTTCAAGTTAACAATTCAGACAATAATTCAAAACAATAAAAAAATAAAATGAAAAAAGCCTTAATTTTTTCAAGTATTTTTAATACATTTGAATTAAATGAATTTTTGTATACTCTCGTCAAAGATGTTCAAAATTAAAAAATAGAATAAAAACAAGGGAAATTCTGATTAAAATTTTTGAAAAGTGTAGGTAAAAAAGAAAACAGAATTTTAACGTGCGAAAATTATAGGTGAGATTTATGGACAAAAAAAGTTTTTCAACTGTTCGCACTTTAACTTTCCTTCACCACCGCCTGCTTACATATTGGAGAGCAGGCTTTTACGTTCTTGAGTCATGCAATTTACAGAACGATCAGTATAGAAGAATGTTTATCATATAGTATGAGCAAGAACTGAATCCCCAAAAATAACGTGAATATTTCGTCAGATGAAACGATATCTGATAACCGGTGTTAGCGGTTTTGTTGGTCAACATTTTTTGAAATATCTTGATACTGTCGGTGAACAGATTGAGGTAATTGGAATTGATTGTACGGCGGTGGGATATATGCCGTTGAATTATACTTATCGGTTTGAGCCGGTTGATATTTTGGTTGCGGATAAAATTCTTAAAATTATTAACGATTTTCAACCTGATTATCTCTTACATCTTGCTGCAAAAAGTAGTGTTAGTGAAAGTCTGAAAGAGCCGGAAAAAGTAGTGGTTAATAATGTCAGTTCTTTATTTGGCGTTCTTGTTTCGGTACAAGTTGCGATGCAAAATCGTTGCAGGATATTAGTTGTTGGTTCTTCTGAAGTCTATGCGGAGTCGAATGAACCGCTTATTGAAACTTCGCCGTGTTTCCCGAAAAATCCTTATGCGTATTCAAAATTTATTGGCGAGACCACTGTCAATATGTATTGCGATAGGGTGGATTTGGATATAGTTATGACTCGCTCTTTTATGCACACCGGTCCGAATCAAAACGAGAAATTTGTTGTTGCATCATTTATAAAACAACTAACCGAAGCTAAACGGCAAAATAAATATCCCGCAGAATTGAAAACCGGCAATATTGATATTATTCGCGATATAACCGATGTTCGTGATATTGTTCGAGGTTATTATTTGTTGTTGAAACATGGTCGTCGGCAAGAAGTTTATAACGTTTGCAGTGGTACTGCTGTTTCTTTGAAAACGATAATTGAGATGGCAAGCGAGATTCTTGATATTCCAGCATCAATTGTAATCGATCCTCAAAGATTGCGTTCCAATGAAATAAAACTTGTTGTCGGTAACAATGAAAAAATTCGTAAAGAAACAGGTTGGCAACCGGAAATAAAATTATCCCAAACATTACAAGACATGATTGATCATTGTCAATTGACGCAATAATAACGGACACATGTAAATTGTTTGTACTTGCGTTTTCGATAACTTAAGCAGGCGTACCTGTTATAATGTCTGTATTGAAGCCTTATTTTGCCGGAATCTAAATATAATGTAACTGTCATTATACTTGAATTTTTGGTTTCAAGCGAATGAATGCTTTCATTAGACCTTTTCTCTAACCTAAAAATACATCAACGTAACAAAAAACCTACAACAAAAAACCGCCTTTAACTCCTCCGAGACCACCCCTAACCCCTCCTTCGGAGGGATCAGGGGTGGTCTCCTACAGGTTAGCGAAAAGGTCTATTATTTATCTTTCCATCAAATAACGAAGTAAGGATAAATTCCTAATAGAACGCAAAAAACAGAATAATAATTTGTTTCTACCGAGCGATATTTCCTACGACAATAATTACACAAAATTAACAATAAAACATACTGCTCGTACTATAAATTGCTTGACTCAAGAGCGTAAAAGCCTGCTTTCCGATAGGTAAGCAGGCGAAGGTAAACGAAATTTAAAGTGTGAACAGTTTATAAAATTCACATTTGGGTGAAACGATACTTATTTTTATTTTACAATTAAATGTAACGAAAATGACTAATTCTAAAGAATATGAATTTGTTCAGAACGGAGATTCGACGGATCAATTGTGTGAAAATTCCAGACCTTTTGGAGTGGATGTTTCGGATCGTGTGAAGCGTTTGCCGGCGTATCTTTTTGCGGAGTTAAACAAGTTAAAATATGAGAAACGTAAAGCTGGAGTAGATGTGATTGATCTTGGGATGGGCAGTCCAAGTGATCCGCCAGCGTCGCGAGTTATTGACAAGTTAATTGAGGTTGTCCGTAATCCGCGGCTTCATGCTTACAGCCATGCGAGTGGTTTAATGCAATTACGTAAAGAAGTAACGTCGCGGTATTTGAAGTATTATGGGGTACGTCTTGATCCTAATTCAGAGGTGATTATTTGTATGGGATCAAAGGAGGCGTTATCGTATCTTTGTTTAGCGTTGCTTGGTTCGGGTGATACGTCGATAGTTCCTTCTCCGTATTTTCCGCCACATTTACATGCAGTTATGTTGGCGTCGGCAAATGCGATTTTACTTGATGTAACGAAGCCGGATGAGTTGTTATCAAATATTGCGTCAACATGTCAATTTTTACAACCGAAACCGAAATTATTAATTTTGAATTATCCGCACAATCCGACGACGGCGGTTGTTGATCCGGAGTTTTATGTTGAGATAGTGAGGTTAGCAAAACGATTTGGATTTATGGTGATAAGTGATCTTGCTTATGGCGACGTGTGTTTTGGCGGATACAAAGCGCCGAGTTTTTTGTCTGTAGCCGGAGCAAAAGATGTCGGCGTAGAAACAACTACGATGAGTAAAGGTTACAATATGGCAGGTTGGCGAGTAGGATTTTGTTGCGGCAATGCCGAAATTATACGTGCGCTTTCGACAATTAAAACATATTATAACTATGGAGTTTTTTCGCCGTTACAAATTGCTGCGATTACGGCAATAAGATTTTCTGATCGTGAAGTTGAATCACAAGCTAAAATCTATCAAAAACGCCGCGATATTTTGTGCAATGGATTAGAGAGAATTGGATGGCAAGTTGATAAACCGCAAGCGACGATGTTTGTTTGGCAAAAGATACCGTTGGAGTTTAGCGGCAAGATGAGTTCGTTTGATTTTGCGATGAAGTTATTACGTGAAGCGGATGTTTTGGTAAGCCCCGGTTCAGCATTTGGCGAAGCCGGCGAAGGATATCTCAGAATGGCTCTGGTTGAAAAAGATGATCGGTTGAAGCAAGCAGTAAGGCAGATCAAAAAAATCTGTAACATCGGCAAAAATAATAACTCATAACACTTGTTTTTTTTGGTTTTTAAGATAACGATCAAGTTTGTCAAGTTTCCTCAAATCTCTTTTGTCCTTTATATTCCAAATAAAATAAAAGCCGAAATTTAATGTGTGAACAGTTTAAAATTATGCCAGATAGTATGAAGGTTGATCTTGGTTTTGTTTTTGCGATGCCGATGGAGGCTGCGGGACTTGTTGATCTGTTAGCGGAGAGTGTAACCACGAAGGGCAATGGACGTGTATTTCACAGAGGCAGATTAAAAAAAGCTTCGGTTGTGATTGTTGAATCTGGAATTGGTCAGGAAAAAGCGGCTTCTGCAACGAAAGCGTTATTGGATATTTTTTGTCCTTCGTTTATTGTTTCTGCTGGTTATGGCGGCGGGCTTTTGCCTGAGTTGAATCGATTCAGTGTTCATCAACCGTATTTATTGTTACGAAAATCTGATGGGAAAATAATTGATATTGTAAATAATATACCGCAAATTAGAAAAGAAATTACCGACGAGAATCAACAAGTTACAAATGAGACGGATACTGTTCATAATATTGTAACGAAAAATTGCAGTATGCTTGTTACGGTTGATCAACCTGTTATGACGGCGTCGGAAAAGTTATTGTTGGGCAAGGAAAGCGGAGCGGGACTTGTTGACATGGAAACTTTTGCGGTTGCAGAAGTTTGTAACAACTTGCGAAACGGTGATGATTCAAACGGAATCATTCGGTTTAGCGCGGTACGAATAATTCTTGACACGGTAGAAGAAGAGCTTCCGAAAGAAGTCAAACGAATATTGCAATCTTATGATTTCAGTACTGCAAGACTGATTGGTACTACTATAAGTTCACTTTTCAAGAGACCGTCAGTTATTTTTGATTTGTATTCTCTCAAAGAACGCGCTCTACAAGCCACAGATATTTTAGCCAAATACATTGTTGCCAATATAGCGTCGGGGAAATATATATAGACCTTTTATCTAATTTGAAAAACATGGTCTAACTTTACGCGATTGGGTAACTTTGATTGCAATGATACAAATATACTCAATTCTGTTGAATTTTCAGATTTTAGCGGTTTCCTGTTATTGACAATTTTATCTATTATTATAGAATCGCCGCCCGTTTATGGTTTGGAGGAAATGCAAATTTTAATTACTTTCCAAAGTAAACTTATTAAACTGTTCACACTTTAAATTCCATTTGCCGCCGCCTGCTTACCTATCGGAAAGCAGGCTTTTACGTACTTGAGTCATGTAATTTATAGTACGAATAGTACACACCTGAATATTCGTTTTTTAAGATAGGTTTCTATTTGTCATATTCGCAAAATCAATTTTGTCTATTATGTCCTTTACAAAAAGGAGACCGAATTTTAAAGTTTAAGGAGTTAGTTGTAAAAAATTTTTATTCAAACCGGATTACAGAATAGTTACAGAATTTCAAAATTAACTAAAAAAATAATGTCTAAAGAAAATAACAAAGAACAATCGAGAGTTGTTGGTGATGCTACGGGTACAGGAGTTGTGCTTGAGGCTGCGCGTCGGGAAAAGTTACGTAAAATTGAGGCGTTGGGTTTTGATCCTTGGGGGAGTCGTTTTGATGGTCATCAACCGATTGCTTCTATTCATGCGTTGTCTGATCAAATAGTCACAGAAGAGCTGCCGCAGTCTGTCGCACCCAATAGTCAGCCGCAACAACCGCATCAAAAAGGTCCGAAAGTGCGAGCTGCCGGCAGAATAATATTGCAACGAAAGAAGGGTAAATTGATATTTATTGATTTGTGGGATTGGACGGGTAAGATACAAATTTTGATTGGGGCAAATCAGGTTGGCGAGAAGAATTGGGAACTTGCTCAATGTTTTGATCTTGGTGATATTATTGGGGTTGATGGGGAGTTGATGGTAACGCGGACGGGAGAGTTATCGATAGCTGTGGCGGAGTTGACTTTTTTGTCGAAGTCGATAGAAACGCCGCCTGCGAAATTTCATGGTTTAACTGATCCTGATTTGCGGAGTCGGATGCGGTACATGGATTTGATTCATACGGACGGTGTTTTAGAGCGGATGTTGCGTCGGACAAAAATTGTGCAATCTGTACGTGCAACATTAGCAAAAGAAGGTTTTATTGAAGTGGAGGGACCGACGTTGCATACGATTGCGGGTGGCGCGGCAGCGAGACCTTTTACTACGCATCATAATGCGTTGAATATTTCGTTGGTTTTGCGGATTGCGTTGGAGTTGCATTTGAAGCGGCTTTTGGTTGGCGGAATGGAGCGGGTTTATGAACTCGGGCGGGTTTACCGCAATGAAGGAATTGACCAAAAACATAATCCTGAATTTACAATGTTGGAGGTATATCAGGCTTATGGTGATTGTAGGTCAATGATGGATTTGACGGAGAAGATTATCATTGATGCTTTGAAGGCAACGGGACAAGATTTAATTATAACGTGGAATGATCGGTCGATTAATTTTACGCCTCCGTTTGCAAGACGGACTTATGACAGTTTAATTGAGGAATATGCCGGAGTTTGTGCGGGAGATCATCAGGCGTTGATTGATTGTGCAAAGTCATTGAATATTGATGTGGCGGGCAAGCATTTTGATCTGATAAAGAACGAAGTCTTTGAAGTGAAGGTTGAAGACAATCTTATTAGTCCTGTTTTTGTTACGGATTATCCGGCTAGCATTTGTCCGTTGACGAAGCGTAAGCAGGATAATGCAGAGATTGCAGATCGGTTTGAGCTTTTTGTTCAAGGTGTTGAGTTAGCGAATGCTTATACAGAGTTGAATGATCCTGATTTGCAAGAGGAACTTTTTTCAAAACAACTTGAAGGACAAAATGATGATGAAACAATGGCGAAAATGGATCGTGATTATATTCGTGCGTTACGACATGGAATGCCGCCGGCAGGAGGTCTTGGAATAGGAATTGACAGGTTGTGTATGTTTCTCACAAATACAACAGCAATAAGAGAAGTAATCCTATTCCCATTGCAACGCCCAGAAAATTAATTCAAAAAACGCACATTTATATTCATCATACTTAAATTTTCGTTTTTTAGGACGGTGTTCGTATCGGTCATGTTCATAAAGTTTCGGTAACTAGTTGTCCCTGAAAAAGTCTTTTTGTTGTTTTAATGGTAGCCAACTTGTTCGCGGCGAGTTCGTTTGAGCATCTGAAAGGGGACTCCTTGTCAATTAATTTTGATAATAGACCTTTTCGCTAATCTGTAGGAGACCACCTCTGACCCCTCCGAAGGAGGGGAATTATTCGCCTCCTTCGGAGGCGTCTTCTTATTCCCTTCCTTCGGAGGGGTTAGGGGTGGTCTCGGAGGAGTTAAAGGCGGTTTTTCGTTGTAGGTTTTTTGTTACATTGATGTATTTTTAGGTTAGAGAAAAGGTCTAAT
>JAITDV010000276.1 GCA_031282385.1 Planctomycetaceae bacterium
CCCGTATGATTTGATAACGAAATCCGCTTCGGAAAAACAATAGTTTGTTGGTATGTAAGCGCCTGTAGTATGACCAGGCGGATTATAAGGTCGCCATCCGGTTGAGTCGGAAGGACACAAAAGAACGTTTATTTTTCCTTTCCACCAAGCGTGATCGTGATGCGGTTGATTAACATTTGAATTGGGATCGTCGTGGCTGATAATTTGTTCATAACGCGCTATTTCTTCAATGAATGGCAACATCACTACAAACGCCGTTCGATTATTTTCATAACCTGTTCCATGTCCAGGTATTTTGTTGTAAGTGTCGTGGAAGTTGTGAAGTGCGATGCCAATTTGTCTCAATTTATTGGAACATTGAGTGCGCCGTGCCGCCTCACGAGTCGCTTGAACTGCCGGCAATAAAAGAGCGATCAATACTCCAATAATCGCAATCACAACTAAAAGCTCAACAAGAGTAAAACCATTAACCACACGAGAATTACGAGCAAAACTAGTAGAATTATTGTAACGATAATTTGGACAACTCCGAATCTTGTGTCCCGCCATCATCTCATCTGTCTTAACATTTGTTGTAACAGCAATATTGACATAGAGTTCATCGACATGTAAATCTGAAATTTGATTTGTCTTTTTCATATTATCCTCGATTAAAAATTAATTAGTGGATTCTATAAACGTTACGAAAATTATTGAGGCAGTCAGATTTTTCTGACAAAAATTCCGAACATACTTTAGAGTCAGGGGGTGTTAAAGCGAACTTTCCGATAGATAAACCGTTACAAGTTGTACTAAAAGTAAAGTATGAACAGTTTGAAAAACAACAGCTCAATAATAAACTACATATTTAAACGCAGCAAAATTTAACCTACACAAAAAAACACTCTTGCGCAAACCAAAATTAAATCTACAGCGATTAAACTCATTGAATTTATGTTACAAAAATTCAAAATTCGTTAAAATGTATTTTCAAGAACAAATGTTTGGGAGTTATAGTTCAATTCATCAAAAAATCAAGATTAATTTTATTTTCATACTGAAAGTTGCAGTCTTATCTAGGTATAACGGCGGATTGGTTTCTCTGTTGGTTGTACTATAAATTACGGGATTAGAGAGCTTAAAAAAAACTGCTTTTCGATAGATAAGCGGGAGGCGGTGTAGACAAAATTAAAGAGTGATAAGATTGAATTTTTTTAATTGACAGTTTGGGATTGTGTTTGTTGATTTGCGGATTATGATTGGAGCAGATCGATATAATTGTTACAAATATAATCAGGTTTTGAGGCAATTAAATCTGTTGGATCGCCGTAGCCGAATAATACGGCGATGGTTGCAATTCCATTTTTTTTACCGGCTGCAATATCACTTACGGAATCGCCAAAGAATATTGTGTTGGCGGGATTGATATTGAGTTGTGAGATTATTTCGGCAAGCATTTGATCTTTGGTGTACATTTTACCGCTGGTGTCGCAACAAAATATCGTATCAAAAAAAGCGGCAATTTCACGGCGTTTAACCAACCGTAATGTTGACGCTTCCCGTTTCAATGTTGCAACAGCAAGTTTTTTACCCGTACTTTTTAATTTCAAAAGCAACTCAAATACGCCACAATAAAGCGGTGAAATCCCGTAATCACTCGTCTCATAATTTTCGCGATACTCCGCCGCAATCTTATCAACAAAAGTCCGATCTACATTGCCGCCCAAAAGTTCTTCAATCATCACCGCCAAAGGCGGACCAACACGTAAACGTTTCATATCCGGCAACGGATAATCACAGCGCGAAAATGTATCTACAAGCGAACGTTCAATATCGCCTATCGTATCACAAAGCGTCCCATCTAAATCAAATATAACACTATCACATAAATCCAACCGCGAATACGTAATAACTTCGCACATTTTAATAATATTTACCTCCTGATTTTTACGGAAATTTTACATATTCCGCTGAAAATGCCGTTTGTACTATAAATTACGCTCTTGAATCACACAAGTTATTGTACGATCAGTTTAGAACGTTCTTTTTCAATTGCGTCGGTTAATCGTTGTACGGATTCGCCGTCTCGTTTCATTACTTCTTTGAAGTATTGTATGAGAGATTGTTGTATTGATTCTGTTTCAAAATTTCGTGCTTTGAGCGGGATATCGAATCGTCCAAGATCTCCCCAAAGCCGATATCCGAAAAAGCGTATAGTTTCTGATTTTTCTTGAAGCAGAGTTTTCAATGCGGATTCGATGTTTATATTTTCTTGATTAAAAGTATTCAAACATGCTGATTCAATTTGTTTTCCTTCTGCCGGCACAGAAATTCTTCTTAACCAATTTGGATGATTTCTGATTATGCCGCGATCCGAATGTCCATCCCTCAATACTATACTCATATCATTTTTTATAACAGAGGGTACGTTTTGTTTCGCAGACAACCAAGAGATTGATTCATTCGGATCCGGCAATAAACCTAATATCGGATTTGTGCCGATTTGAATTTCGGTTGCATTATCTGACGGATTTGAGCTGGATTGTGTAGAATTGCGCGAGATTTCTGCAAATGTATCAACAAACATTATACTTTTTGAACCATTAAATCCGACAGTACATTCACCTCGTTCCGTAGCAATTCTGATCGACTTGACTTGTTTAAGCTCTGCGGATTTATCATAACAAGCTCGTATGATCAACCTGCCATAATCAATATAAATCGCCGCAACACCATTGGAATACGGTAAAACAGACAACTTCGAATCGCCTATCATTTCAATAGTAAAATCGTTGCCGATCCTAATATCAGCACGAAAAGGCGCAGACGTCAAAATGTATTGATTCGCATAAATATCAAATGGATTTGATTGGAACCGCCATTGTGATTCGGACGAATCAGCTGTAAAAATTAACATCGGATCATTAGACGCAACTACAGTTCCCAGCACTTTTGTCTTTTTTGTAACAGAAATTCCGTCTTGATTTTTCATTTGAGAATTTGTGTTATTATTATTGGCTTGAACAATATGCGTACCAGTGATACTATCAATTCCGCCTACAGGTAAAATCAATGAATTATTGTTACGATTATTTTTGAAGTCAAATTCATTTGTTTCTGATGCGATATGTCCTGGTTTAGTGTCTGAATTTGGGATTCGGGTTTTCCATACGCTTGCGTCAAGAGGTTGGTTTTCAGGTTGTTTTTTTTCACGGAATTTGATTTCGGTTTCGTTTATATTTTTGTGTGCAGGTTTCTGTTCAGTTGGCAATGACGATTTAGGATTCGGTGTTTCGTCTAATGATGCAGGGACAGTAGGGGGCGAAGTAGGTAAAACCGGTATTATTGCGGCGGCATTAAATATTGAATCTGTCAATTGCAAATTTTCGTTGGAAACAGGTTCAATAACAGAATTGGCGGCTGGCGATATTGCAGATATCGGCGGAGTTGTACCGAATGGATCGATTTTCGCGTCAGAATACGGCGGTGTATTGTTTGCATTATTTGTAACAGAAATAGCCAATGGTAACGGTTGGACAGGTATAATTTTTGATTCGTTTACAGTCGGCTGCGGCTGTACTGTTTTTGTTTCAGTAAATAATTTAGTATCATCTGATTTTTCAATTTTATTTTCGTCGGCAAGTATAATTGATTCGGAAATTAATTCTTCTTGTGAGGTTGAAACTGTGCGGATTGTGTTTTGTTCGGTTTCGCGAGTTGGTGGGGTTGAAGCTGGTGTTGGTGTTGGATTTATTTCGGGCAAATCATTTTGAGGTTGTTGTACTGGAATTTTTGTGTTATTTTTTTCGTTAATTTTGGCTGTATTATTTTTTATGTAATTAAAGTTATCGTTACGATAATTCAAAAAAAGAAGCACAATAACAATTATTACGGCAACAATTGAAGCAGCATCGCGTATTGATCTACGTAATGAAGAATCGTTTGTATTTTTTTCAGATTCGTTTTTATTATCGAGTTCGTTTTTTTGTTGTAATGGAATGATATTTTTTTTGTTTTTTGTTTTTTGTGTGTTTTTTTGAGTTGTGTTTTCGTTGTAGTTGTTTGTGGTTTGTTGTGTGTGGTTAGGGAGTATAACGTGCGGTACGATTTGTGTAACAGGAATTACGGAATGATGTTGAGGGAAGGTGATGAATTGGTCTTCATTTTCGTAACGATTATTCAAGTGTTGAAGTTTTTGGAATAGGTCATAGCAGCGAAATCTACATTCACGGCTTATTCTGGCGGGTTCACCGAGTACGTTTGAGATGATTTGGTGCGTGGATGCAACTTCGGCTAAATATTTATCGGACGAGAGACAAAAGTTTTCAAATTGTTCTTGATATTCTTTTGTCATTTGGTAGTCGAGATATTCTGCGACGATATTTGGATCGAGTTCTTCTTGTTGTCCGTTTCGACCCGGCACATTAATTTTCTGGTTGTGAATTACGTTACGGATGCGCGCAAGAGTTTGTGCCGCCGGTTCGTGATTTGGAATTGTCTGTTCCAATTGACGGTGTTGTTCAAGATCAAAAATGTTGTCCTCAAATGCAAGGAGAGTACGCAATGAAAGCTGCATAACGTTATTCCTTAAATTATCAAAGTAAAATTATTAGTAACTTTTTACTTAAATTTGAAATAAGTAACTATTTGGTCGTATGTTTTTTTATCGTGTAATGTTTTGAGTTAAATTTTTGGCAATAGGCTGAAAGCCCAACATCATTAGCGTAAGGCATTGCCCTACGGAAAGGATAAAAACAATAATTCCCGATTTTGTCCCAAAATAGAACAAAAGTAGCGAATAGTGCCAATTTTTTTATTTTATGGCAAGAGCGATTTTTTAAATAAATCAGAATAATCCAGATTTTTGTAATTATTCAGAGGAATTTTCGTTTTTTTGCAAGTTCAATAGACCTTTTCTCTAACCTAAAAATACATCAACGCAACGAAAAACCGTCTTTAACTCCTCCGAGACCACCCCTAACCCCTCCGAAGGAGGGGAATAAGAAGACGCCTCCGAGTGAGGGGAATAATTCCCCTCCTTCGGAGGGGTCAGGGGTGGTCTCCTACAGGTTAGCGAAAAGGTCTAATGAGTGTAAGGTCTAATGAGTGTAATGTAAGTATTATCAGATCAATTTTTCAATTTTTCATTGCAAGTCCCGTAGTAACTATTCAGTCGTGATATTATTTTGTGCTATTGAATATTGAATTTTCCCGTCCTGTTAGGGACGGCATGTTTGTAGAAAGCAATGAGCCAAATGATACGCGTCCCGTAGGGATACAATGTTGGTAATGTTAATCGGTGATACCTGGTTTTACCAACATTTCGTCCATAACGGGACAGAAAAATGAATGGTCATAACCGCAACTGAATAATTAAGACGAGTATGTGATTACTCATCTTTTTGTTTTATTTTATCTTGTTTAATTTTGTTTTGTAATATTGTTTCTTTTGCACTTCTGTTTTCTGTTCCGAGTAGGTCTAACGGAGTCATTCCAAAAATATCTTTTGCGTTTACGTCTGCACCGGTTTTGATCAAAATATCCAATACTTCAGGTATTGAGCAATACTCGGCGGCGTCGTGTAACGGAGTTGCGTTATTGTTATCTTTGGCGTTTACATCTGCACCATTTTCAATTAAACATTTCACTACCTGCAAACCCATATTTCTTCCAACAGCAACATGTAAAGGCGTTGAACCGAATTTATCTTTTGCATTTATCGGAGCACCGGCTTTAACGATAGCTTGTACACGTGTAACAACAGCATCGCCCATATTAATATTGTTAGCTGCTATTATAAATTCATGAAGAAGCGTTTTATATTTTTCTTTGTTTGAATTTATGTCGAATATTTTCAAAACCCCGCTCACATCATAAGTACCACTGCCACACAACAAAAAAATAAATAACGCAGTTTTTCCGTTGTTATCTTTTGCGTAGATGTCTGCACCTTTTTTGATAAAAAACGAGATTATTTCAGTATCGACGGTGCTGTTCTGCAAAGTTGCATAATGTAAAGGAGTCTTACCATGTTTGTCTTTGCAATTTATGTTTACTCCTTTGTCAACCAAAATTGAAATCAAATCACACGTACTCTTTACATCCATTAATTTATGAACAATCCTTCCCTTGGTTAAGTTATAAGTGTAGTAGTTATCAAGTGGAGCAAAAAGCATAAATAAATAATGTATTGCATTGCCTCTATTATTATTAACCGCATTAACATCCGCACCGCGTTCAATAAGATACTTTATAATTTCAAGTTTTTTAACGAATTGAACTGCTGATATCAGCGGAGTATTATTCAAGTTGTCTCTGACATTGATTTCAGCGTGTGCTTCTTCGCAAAGATATTTCACAATATCTAAACTGATTTGCGTATTCATTACCGCATAATGAAACGGCGTTTTACCGTTAATATCTTTATCATTTACCGAACAATCGTTTTGAATCAGAAATTTTACCAAGTCAATATTTGCCAGACCTTTCAAAGCACAATGTAACAGAGTTGAACCGTTTGATGTTTTAACATTTAATTTTGCTTTTTGCTTGGCGGCGAGATAACGTACAATTTTTTCTGATCCCATCATTGCCGCAAGATGAATAGGTAACGCTGATTCGGCTTTGTCCGTTAAATTAACGTCCGCACCGCGTTCAACGAGATATTTAACTATATCAAAAAATTTCTGCTCGTAATTGTCCGCTTCTTTTACGTTATGTGATGGGCGTATCAGAATTGCGGAATGTAATGTACCTAATCCTCTATTATCTTTAGCGTGAATATCAGCTCCTTTGTCAAGAAGATACTTCACGATTTCAATATCAGGGTTATTCCGACCCAACGCAAAAAGAAGCGGCGTTTGTTGCAACGGCGGAAATCTATCATTCACATCCGAACCGCGTTCAACAAGATACTTAACCGTCTCGAAATTAATTATATCTTGATTGTTCATGTTCATATAATGAAATAACGTCGTTAGCGGTCCCATACCGTTATTTTTCATTGTAAAATCTGCATTGCCTTTGCTAAAATATTCAAGTGCTTCATGTCCCGCACCGTTTGATAACGCCCAACAAACCGGCGACGTATCTTTACATTTTGACCAATCTATATCCTTACCGCCGGTAATCAGTTTTTTAAAAATATCCGGCTCTATCGGTAAATTATTTTTTATTATCGTTTCAAAAATAGTTGTGTTGTTTTTATCTTTGATGCTTATATCCGCGCCGTGTTCAATGAAAAATTTCAACATTTTATAACATTCTTGCCGACTGATTTGTTGGTTTTGTCTATTATTCGGTTCGATGCGCTCTAACAAAATTGTCAACGCGGTTTGACCGTCGTTATTTTGTGCATTTATATTAATGCCTTTTTCAATCAGATATTGGATTAAGTTAATTTCCCATTGTTTGGACGACAGAGCAATATGTAACGGCGTGGACAAATTTTTGTCCTTAATATCAATCTCTGCTTTTTTATCAATCAATAATTTTACTAACTCAAATTTTACATTCGGAGGTCTTACACTTGTCAGAATTTCTAATAATGGAGTTTGAGCATTTTTATCTTTTGCATTGACGTTGGCTTTTTTATCAATCAAGATTTTGATGATATTTGTTGTGTCAAATCTGGAACTGGCGGCGTAATGTAAAGGCGTTTTGCCGTTATCATCTTCAGCGTTGATGTCAGCGGCATTATTAAGAAAGAATTTTAATATTTCTTCGTATTGCGGCGACATTGCGGCGAGGTGAAGCGGCGTTTGGTTTGATTTGTTACGTGAATTTATTGGTACGCCGACCTCAAGAAAAATTTTCATACGTTCAAGATTCATACCTTGCCTCATTCCCGTATGAAGCGGCGAATCTGTACCTTTGTAGGCGTCGGCAACATTAATTTTATTTTGCGTTATTATTTCTTTGATTACATCTTTAGAGGTATTTTCGATCAAAATATGTAATCCCGATTTGCCATATCTATTCACGATACTAATGTCTGCCCCTTTTTTAATCAACAATGTAACCACGTCAACATTCGACGACATAGCCGCAAGATGAATCGGCGTTACTCCGTTATTATCTGGTAAATTAACATCGGCATTGCAATCTTCACAAATATATTTCAATACTTCAAGAGTCTCTGGTTTGGAGAAAAGAACACTATGAAGCGGAGTTCTGCCTCTTCTGTCTTTCTTGTTTATGTTATCTTTGTTGAGCAATGATTTCACTAGATCAAAATCTATGTCCCTACCATGACTTCTTTCCAAATAAGTGTTGATCGGATTTGAGTTGAGTCTGTTGAATGCAAAAATATCAGCGCCATTAGCAACAAGAACCTTTATAACTTCCGAAGCTTTTTTTTGATCGTATGGCATTTTAGTTACGTTACCACCAACAGCATGAATTTTTACTGCCATTACTGCCAAATCCAAAGGCGTCCTGCCAGTTACATTTTTAGTATTGACATTTGCTCCTTGCTCAATAAGATACTTTATGATTGCAGGATCGTTTGCAGATATATAGTTATGCAGTACAGTACTGTTGTCTCCAGTTACGGCATTTACATTCGCGCCAAGCTCGACTAATTTTTTTATTTCGTCAAGCGACAATGTCGGACTGGACAGAAGTTTTTTTGACGCTTCGGCGTCGTATTTTTTAACTTCTTTTTTATCAGAATTATTTTCTTGTTGAACATCTTGCGAAAACGATATTGCAACTGAAAATAAAAAAAACGAAATAAACGGTAATAACAAAATTCTTTTCATAATCAACTTCAAAAAATTTAAACGAAAAATAAAGGTTAAGGATACGTTTGACGCAATTGTCGGCTGCTAACTGAAATTTGATAAAC
Organism: Planctomycetaceae bacterium; assembly: GCA_031282385.1. GTDB lineage: Bacteria > Planctomycetota > Planctomycetia > Pirellulales > Thermoguttaceae > WRKP01. Next base: position 8,828 of record JAITDV010000276.1, read on the forward strand.
AATGGTTGTTTACTTTAGAGTGCTGCGTTTTTGATCAGCTTCGCTCCTATTTCCTAACCCCTTTTCCTAAACAATTGAATCCTGTGACGAATATTTACAATGAGTATGTGTTCACTCTTTTTTTTTGTCTTATTTTGTTTTGTAAAATTGTTTCTTTTGCACTTCTGTTTTCTGTTCCGAGTAGGTCTAACGGAGTCATTCCAAAAATATCTTTTGCGTTTACATCTGCACCGGCTTTGATCAACGCATCCAATACTTCAGGTATTGAACAATACTCGGCGGCGTAGTGTAATGGAGTTGCGTTATTGTTATCCTTGGCGTTTGTATCTGCACCATTGTTAATTAAACATTGCACTACCTGCAAACTAAGATTTCTTCCAACAGCAACATGTAAAGGCGTTGAACCGAATTTATCTTTTGTATTTACCGGCACACCGGCTTTAATGATAGCTTCCACACGTGTAGCAATATCACTCCCATTAATATTGTTAGCTGCAATTATAAATTCATGAAGAAACGTTTCATATTTTTCTTTGTTTGAATTTACGTCGAATATTTTCAAAACCTCCCTAGTCTTATTACCATACAACAAAAAAAGAAATAACGCAGTTCGTCCGTTGTTATCTTTTGCGTATATGTCTGCACCTTTTTTAATAAACAACGCGACCAGATTAGTATTGATTGTGCTGTTTGGATCAACTGCACAATGTAACGGGGTCTTACCTCGTTTGTCCTTGCAATTTATATTTACTCCATTGTCAATAAAAATTGAAATCAAATTATCCATACTTTTCAAATTCATTGGTTCATTTGTAGGCGGCTTATTGTAGTAGTGTTGTATTAGGGGAGAAGGCTCAGGTAAATAATGTGCCGTAGTTAAATAATGTATTGCATTACGTCCATCAATATCAACTGCATGAATATCTACACCGCGTTCAATAAGATATTTTATTATTTCAAATTTTCTCGGATATCGAACTGCTGATAGTAGCGGCGTATTATTTTTTTTATCTTTGACATTGATTTCAGCGTGTGCATCCTCGCAAAGATATTTCACAATATCTAAACTGATTTGTTTATTTGCTACGGCTTCATGTAACGGCGTTTTACCGTCACTATTTTTATCATTTACCGAACAACCGTTTTGAACCAGAAATTTTACTAAGTCGATTTTCGCAAAACCTCTCAAAGCATAATGCAACGGAGTTGCGCCGCTTGGTGTTTTAACATTTAATTTTACTTTTTGCTCGGCAAGATAACGTACAATTTGTTCCGCTCCCATCAAAGCCGCAAGATGAATAGGACGTGCTGAATCAATATTGTCCGGTAAATTAACATCCGCTTCATGTTCTACAAGATATTTAACTATATCAATAATTACCAGATCGTAATTGTCTGCTGTTTGCATTTTGTAGTATGTTCGGAGCATGATTGCAGTGTGCAACGCGCCGAATCCTCTTTTATCTTCTGCGTGCGTATCTGCTCCTTTGTCAACAAGATATTTCACGATTTCAAAATCAGGTATTCCACGACTCAACACAAAAAGAAGCGGCGTTTGTTGGAACGGCGGAAGTCTATCATTTACATTTGCACCGCGTTCAATAAGAAACTTCATTGTCTCGAAGTTAATTTTATTTTTTCTGTTCTCATAATAATGAAAGAACGCAGCTAACGGCGTTAAGTTACTATTTTTATCTTTCATCATAAAATCTGCCTTGCCTTTGCTAAAATATTCAAGCACTTCAAGCTCTGCTCCGTTTGACAACGCCCAACAAACCGGCGACGTATCTGTGCATTTTGACCAATCTATATTCTTACCGTTGGCAATAAGTTTTTTTAAAACAGGCGGCTCTATCTGTAAATTAATTTTTATTATCGTTTCAAAAATAGTTGTGTTGTTTTTATCTTTAATACTTACATCTGCGCCGTGTTCAATGAAAATTTTCAATATTGAATAACAACTACCAGAGTAGATTGGTTCTTGTTTTTGCGGCGAGGCTTGTTCTAACAAAATTGTCAATGCGGTTTGACCGTTGTTATCTTGTGCATTTATATCAACTCCTTGTTCGATCAGATATCGGATTAAGTTTCCTTCCAATGGTGCAAACGACATAATAATATGTAACGGCGTGGACAAATCTTTATCCTTAATGTTAACATCAGCCTTTTTTTCAACCAATAATTTCACCAACGTAAATTTTATTCCCGTTGGTTTTTTACTTTTTAGAATTTCTGATAATGGAGTTTGATTGTTTTTATCTTTTGCATTGACGTTGGCTTTTTTATCGAGCAAGATTTTGATGATATTTGTTGTGTCAATTGCGGCAGCGGCGGCATAATGTAAAGGAGTTTTACCGCTATCATCTTCTGCGTTGATGTCAGCGGAATTATCGAGAAGGAGTTGTACAAGTTGTTCGTGTTTCGGCGATGTTGCGGCGAAGTGAAGCGGTGTTTGATTTAATTCGTTTCGTGAATTTATTGGTATGCCAATCTCAATAAAACATCTTATCCGCGAAAAACTCATACCTTGTTTTACTCCAATGTGGAGCGGCGAATCTACACCTTTGTAGATGTCGGTAATATTAATTTTATTTTTCGTTATTATTTCTTTGAGTATATTTTTCTTTGATGCATGAGTATTTTCGATCATATTTTTTAATGCGGATTTGCCGCTTTTATCAACAGCATTAATGTCCGCGCCTTTTTCAAGCAACAATGTAACCACCGCAATATTCAAAGACGTAACCGCACAATGAATCGGCGTTACACCGGAATTATCCGGCAAATTAACATCGGCTTTGCAATCTTCGCAAATATATTTTAATACTTCAAGAGTAGTCGGTCTGGATAAAATAACACAATGAAGCGGAGTTCTGCCGTTTTGGTCTTGCATGTTTATGTTGTTTTTGTTGAGCAGTGATTTCACCAGATCGAGATCGACGCCTATACCGTTGTATCTTCTCAAATATGAGTTGATTGGATTTGTACTTAAGTTATTTGCAAAAATATCAGCACCGTTATCAACAAGAATTTTTATAATTTCCGTAGTTTTTTTTGGATCGTGTTGTGCGTGTGCGGGATTACCGATAGCCGTATTTTTTTTTACCGCGCGATCCAAAGGCGTAAATCCGGATACATTTCTAGCATTGACATTTGCTCCTTGCTCAATAAGATACTTTAAAATTTCAGGATCATTTGCGGATATGTAGTTATGCAGTACTGTATTGTTTCCATCAGTTACGGCATTAACATTTGCGCCGTGTTCGACCAATTTTTTTATTTCGTCAAGCGACAGTTTGGAACTGGACAGAAGTCTTTTTGACGCCTCGGCGTCGTATTTTTTAACTTCTTTTTTATCAGAATTACTTTCTTGTTGAACATCCTGCGAAAACGATATTGCAACAGAAAATAAAAAAAACAAAAGAAACGGTAATAGCAAAATTCTTTTCATAATCACTCAACTTCAAAAAAAATAACAAACTTGCCAATCTAAACATACAACCGAAAACAGTCCGGCATATATTGTTCGTACTATAAATTGTGTGACTCAAGAGCGTAAAAGCCTGCTTTCCGATAGGTAAGCAGGCAACGGTGAATGAAATTTAAAGTGTGAACAATTTAAATACATGGAAACATCTAATAAATTTGATTTTTACAAAAATAAAATTTTTAGATGTTCCCAAAAACAACAATCAAATCCTGAAATTACGACTTTAAATCAAACATCTAAAGTGTAACCGTCGGTATAAACCGGTTTGATTAAACCTTCAACTCCCGGAGTTTTGAGGTCTTTGAGATTTTTAACCTTGAGGTTCTTTGCGTCCCATTCAATTTTTTCACCCCAATCTCCCATTCCGCCGCCTGCCGGACGTTCTGACGCAGCCCAAACAGCAAGGTTACCGAGCAAAATTGTTTCTGTCATCGGACCTGCGCGATCAACGAAATTCGACACGGCGATTTTCGGATTGTTTGCTTTAACGGCACGGAACAATTCATACATTTGATTTACGTCAACATCGCCTTTGTTTTCGGCGTATGTAACTTCGACGTCGAGACGATCTTTTATTTCTTCTCCGCCGGGTCTGTAGTAAGAGTTGTTTTTGCCGTAATCATCTGTGTTATAGAAAGCGCCTTCTTCACCAATAATCAACGTGCCACTCGAGCTTGGCTTGGTGATTTTGTACTTATCGAAGATTTCACGCGACGGTAGGTTTCCGCGACGGTCATACCAATGGAAAGGCAAAACACCGCGATTTTCATTGGCAGGAAATTCAAAATCAATTATAGAACTTTCTGGAAACATGTTGAAATCGTGTCCGGTAGTTTTGGCTCGAACCCATGTCGGGTCTTTCAAATCACAAGCTGCAAACGGAACTGTAACGTGATGACACGCCATATCACCAAGCGCACCGCTTCCGAAATCCCACCAACCGCGCCAATTAAAAGCATGATATAACCCCGGCATATATTCGCGATATTTTGCGGTACCGAGCCAAAGCCGCCAATCCACAACTTCAAGACCTTTCGCAATAGCATTCTTTTTTGATTCAATCAATTTTTCCGCAGCGGCGGCTTTTGCTTCGAGCGTATCGCCTGTTGCATTTTCGCGTGCGTATTTGGCGTAATCTTCAATAGAAAGCCATCTATTCGGGTCAAAAGGGTTTTGGGGCCAAACGGGTCTGTTTGACCAAATGTAAACTTCTTTCAATTTACCGATCAATCCGCCTCTCAATTGAGCAATAGCGTTACGTGATTCATTGTTAGCAGTACCTTGATTACCCATTTGAGTGCAAACTTTCTTTGCACTTGCAACTTTCGCGAGTAATCTTGCTTCGTAGATAGTCCGAGTGAGAGGTTTTTGGGTATAGACATGTTTTCCCATTCTCATAGCCATCAAAGTTGCGGCGGCGTGCATGTGGTCGGGAGTGCTGACAGTAACGATGTCGATTTCTTTTTCGTGTTTTGTTAGCATTTCGCGGAAGTCAACATATTGTTTCGCGTTTTTGAAGCCGTCGGCGTTACCTTTACCTTTGAGGCGTCCTTTATCGACGTCGCAAATGGCAATTATGTTACCGAATCTAGCGGCATGGTTAGCGTCGCCGCCGCCTTTACCGCCAATACCGATACAAGCGACGCCAAGTTTCTCATTGGGCGAACTGCTTTCTTCTTGTGCAAGACCGGCGGACACGAGATAACCAACACTCGCGACTGTCGCCGCTTGTAAAAATCTACGACGATTTGTTCTCATTCTTAAACTCCTTTGGGTTAAGATGTGTGTAAGTTGAAACAGACCATTGCTCAAAAAATAAACTAGTATCAATGATCTGCGTAAATTTCAATATTTATTTTAACTGCCAAGTACCGTTCCAATTTCTGTATCAAAAAGAACCAAAAAGATAAAAACAAAAGTTGCAACTTATCCAAAAAAACGGCTCAAAAAATACAAATACAAAACAGCACCCAAAACAGACTAGAGACGAATTCTACATGAACTATTCAAAATTACCATACGCCCCAAAAAAATTTGTAATTATTAGACCTTTCTCTAACCTAAAAATACATCAACGCAACAAAAAACCTACAACAAAAAACCGCCTTTAACTCCTCCGAGACCACCCCTAACCTCTCCGTCGGAGGGGTCAGGGGTGGTCTCCTACAGGTTAGCGAATAGGTCTATTCAATGGAATTTTTGAAGAAGGCAAAATTATCGTAACTATTCAGTTGTGATATTGAGTTTTCCCGTACCGTTAGGGACGGCATGTTGGTAGAAAGCTCTGAAATATTACTCAATTTTCTGTTTGTAATAATTATGCGGATTAGAATGTTCAGGTTATTAAGAATGAATTCGGGTTTTGAGTAAATAAAGCATAATTTATGTTGTATATTTTTTGTATATTTTAAGCATCATATTTGAATTTTTAGTTTTTAAGTTGAAATCATATTTTATAAACTGTTCACACTTTAAATTTTCTTTACAGTCGCCTGCTTACCTATCGGAAAGCAGGCTTTTACGCTCTTGAGTTACACAATTTATATTACGAACAGTATAGTGCAACACAAAAACATTAATCTGAAATTTATTTTTAGACGATAAATCGGGAGATGTTCCGCAACTTTATTGTAGGCAACTTTTGACAAACTAATTTTGAATATTTTTTAACAGAAAGATTAGTTTCTAGTTGTTTATATGCTGTTCGTCCTATAAATTGTGTGACTCAAGAGCGTAAAAGTCTGTTTTCCAATTAGATAAACAGAACGCTAAAGGAAATTTAAAGTGTGAGCAGTTTAAAATATTTTTGTATTGTGGAGTAGCGGAGTAATTGTGTAGATATTTTATGTACGAATTTGAGGTGTAAAATGGGAATCCAAAGTAGTATTGGATTAATTTCAGGGATAGATTATACGTCTTTGGTTGATCAGTTGATAGAGATAGATCGTATTCCGCAGACAAACTTAACAACACGGAATGAAAATCTGATCAAAGAGGAAACTGCATTATCCGATCTTGTTGGAAAATTCTTGACGGCAAGTTACATGATCACGTATCTGAACAGTGCCGCTCCTTTCAAAAGTACAGTTACACAAAGCGCAAACACAAACCTCTTATTAGCAAACAAATCAACCAACGGTACGCCTGTACCAGGTACTTACACATTCACGCCGCTCCGTACCGCTTCTGCACAACAATCAATAGCTTCCGGCGTGTCAAGTTCTACAACCGCATTAAACAAAACCGGCGAAATTACTATTGGTAAAAGCTGGAAACTCGAAAACGATATTAACTTGAACGATCTGAACGGCGGCGACGGTTTCGTCAAGGGTTACATTCGCATTACAGACGGAAGCGGAACTCGCGCAACTATTGACTTGCGGAGTTGCGTAACGATGAATGATGTTCTTGATAAAATTAATTCGGAGCTCAATATTGATGTAGTTGCGGAACTTGACGGCAACAAATTTGTGATTACAGATATGAGCGGCGAAAATCCGGAGAAGTTGAAAGTACAGGAAGTTTCAGGCGGTAGGACTGCGGCATCTCTTGGATTGATTGGAGCTGATGTTGTAACGGACACGACTGAAGGAACAATCACGGGTTCGTCTATTTATTATCTTGGCAGAAGCATGCAAATCGGTTCTTTGAACGATGGACTTGGTTTGACATTCTCATCGACAATGAACGACATGAGAATAACAACAAAAGACGGCAATGAAATAACTGTTGATTTCAACAGACGAACCGAAGAAGGCGGTAACTCAAAATCAATAATTGAACTCACTCTCGGCGACGTAATTGATACAATAAATAACGCAACAAATAACAACGGTAAAATTATCGCAAGTATTGGCGGAGCTGATGGGAAAAGTCTTATTATCACCGACACAACCGGAATAAATTATCTTGAAGCCGAATCGAAAACTGACAGTGATGGTACTGTTACTTATGAGTTGCCGTCTGGTTATGATTCGGCTGATTACGAGATTGATGCGGATAATTATGTGATTGACAAGAGTACGGGGTTGCGGGTTGTTGATCCGAATTCAACGGGCAAAACGAAAATCGCACAAATTGACGGTAACAATGTTCCCGTATTGAAGTCGTTGGGTTTAATTGATGGTTTGTGGAATTCAAATAAGCCGGTTGAATTTGAAGGTAGTATTACATCGCGGGCGTTGCTTGGAGATTTGGATTCTTCGTTGATGTCAACATTGAACGGCGGCTATGGTTTTTCTGATTCGACTGCCGGCAAAATTGAAGTGCAAGATAGACAAGGTAACACCGCTGTTCTCGATTTTAGCGAAACCGAATTGAAACAGATGCAATCCGGTTCAATTGGTAATGTCATCAATATTATCAACAATAAATTATCTGCGGCAAATATTGGAATAGAAGTTGCCATGAACGAATCGAAAACAGGGCTTATGCTTCTTGATACAACGACCGGAACTAAAACTTCAAAAATGATTTTCAAAGATTTGGTTGAAACTGTACAGGATGTGAATGACGATGGTACGCCGAAAGTTGATGATAGTAATAATCCGGTGACGAAAGAAGTTGATCCGAATATTGCGAAGACATTGGGTTTGGATGTTGATAGTGAAAGTTCGATTGTTGCCGGTAAGAATCTTAACAAACAGACGATTTCGTTTAATACTCTCCTTTCTGATCTTAATGGCGGTCGCGGCGTAATTGTTGCGAATGGTCAAATCAATATTCAAGATAGCGCCGGACATACCGATAAAGTTTTTCTTGATACAACAAATTATAAAACCGTTGGAGATATTATTAACGCAATCAATACCACAACACGCAGCGGAGCAAACGCGCCGCGAATACTTGCGCGAATAAATTCAACTGGAGACGGTATTGAAATAATTGATCTTGCTGGTGGTTCAGGTACGTTTTCGATAACTGATGGTACCACTTCTTCAACAATTTGCGCCGGACTTGGAATAAACCAATCACTTACGCAGGCAGATAAAGACCCGGTAACCGGCAGAAATTCAATCAATGGACGACAGTCAAAAGTTATTCAAGTCGAAGAAACAGACACACTTGAAACGATCAAGGATAAGATAAATGCGTCGGGCGGTAATTTCAGTGCGTCAATTGTTGCGGATGGTTCGGGTTTGCCGTATCGTTTGATGATAACCGGAGCGTCAACAGGCGCAGCTGGCGGAATGAATATCGATTTGTCCGTACTTGGATTGACAACAGAAAATATGGTCGATGCAGCCGACGCGATTTTAGTTTATGGCGACCCAAATACATCAAGTGCTATTACGTTGCAGTCAAAAAATAATACGTTCACAAATGCAGTTGATGGAATTGATTTAACGGTGGCAGGTTATTCAAATGAGCCGATTGTCGTAACTGTTGAAAATACAAGTGCCGACGTCAAAGCGGCTTTACAGGCGTTTGTTGAAAATTACAACACTTTCAGAGAAGAAATGACACGGCAAACGTTTTACGACACAACACAAGAACTAGGAAACACTCTGGCAAATAATCAAACTGCAAGACAATTTGATAATGCTGTTGTAAAAGCGTTGACAAAAACCGTTACCGGCATACCTGGAATTACGTCGCTTATTGATTTAGGAATTAAAATCGCATCAAATATTGATACAAATGGTAATGTAATTGCGACACACACGGGTTCTAACAAATTATCTTTTGACGAAGCGAAATTTGATCAACTCTGGGCAACAAATAAAGAAGGCATCGAAAAATTCTTCTTCACCGAACAAACAATAGTCGATCCGGCGGGCGGAATAGACTCTGAAACAAATTTGCCGAAAACAAAAACTATAAAAACCGGTTGGGCGCAAAATTGGACTGACATGGCTGAAGCGGTTACAGGCGATAGCGGATTGGTCTTTAAACGCTTGGAAACATTGGATCGGACAATTACAACAAACGAAGAAAGAATAACGTTTTTAGAAGAACGCCTGGAATTTAAGAGACAAACAATGCTAAATAAATTTTATGCAATGGAACAAGCGATGGCAAAAATGTCTTCAAGCCTTGAAGCTGTCTCTGCAATCAGCTCAACTTGGTTAGCAAACAGCAGCTCAAGTACAACAACAAGTTGATGACTATCTGCTCGTACTATAATAGACAATTATCTTTGATTCATTGGGCAATTTTTGGGTCAATTTTTCTACAAACGGTTATACGGTTATTCAATTACAACTTTGACAATATGTAAAATCCTAAAGCAATCCAGATCGGTAATGTGATGATTGATAATATTGTGTTGCTCGTTATTGTGTCCAGTGCGGTTTTCTCACAACCGTTATAATGTTTGGCAAGAACGACGGTGAAAATAGCTGAATTCATCGCACTGTAAACAACAAGAATCCGTTTGATTTCTATTGTACACGGAAGCAAAATTACGAATGAAAGAATGATTACCGGCATAATAAACAACCGAATCAATACCGACCAAATAGTAATTCTCCAAGTTTTGTGCCAGCGTAATTTGATATTATCCATGACAAGTAATTTTGAAATAGTTATCCCAATTACAAACAACAACATCGGAACTGCCGCCGTGCCAAGTAAATGAATCGTACCGCATTGACCATCGAATATAAAATCAGACAAATGCAAAATTGATTTTAATTTTGCCGATAAAATATTACTATGCCAAATCATGTTCAATGGAACTGCTAACATAATAGCAATTATTGGCGTGTTCAATAATTTACGTAACGATTTTTTATTTAGTTGACCATACAGGCAAAAAAGTACGAGCGTCCAGATCGAAAATTCTGATCCAATATAGTACAAAAATAAAACGCCCATCGTTCTATCATCATTCGGAAACAACACCGCAACCAACGGCACCGGAATAAAACCATAATTCAAAAGACCTACACTTGCCGCAAATGTACGTTTTGAACGCGGCGAAGATAAACCAGTTACAGATGAACGAAAAATCAACGCAACAAAAAATCCAATTCCTATGCCAATCGCCGTCAACAAAAAACCAAGAAAAGGCGGTAACCAGATATTTTGAGGATCAGAAAATGCATCCGTATGCATTATGCGATCAAATATTAAACACGGCAATAAAATATTAACCATAATCCGCATTAAACCACGATCAACTCCATCCGCAATAAAACCGGACTTGCCGAGAATTACAGCAAGCACAATTATCACAAATACCGATAACACCATTGTCAACCCAGTTAAAAATATAATATACACAATCGCAAATTGTTAATTGTTAAATTGGAAGTAACTATTCAGTCGAGTATAGTGCGAACAGTATAACAATGAAAACCGAATTTAAAGAATGAAGAGTAAGTAAGAACGACTATGTTATCCAGCATCGTGTGTGTATTCAACTGTAATTGAAGTCGAGATTCCGCCGCGCGGCGTAAACGACGCAACTATTCTCATCCAACGCGGCGAAAGAATTTGAACCATATCGTCCAAAATCCGATTCGTAACATTTTCATAAAATATACCTTCGTTGCGAAATTGTTGCAGATACAATTTCAGACTCTTCAACTCTACGCAAAGATTATCCGGCGTATATTGAAATGTAATTGTTCCGAAGTCAGGTTGACCGGTTTTCGGACAAACCGATGTAAATTCAGGACAAACAATCTCTATCAAATAATCCCGATTAGGATACGAATTACTAAATGTTTCAAGAATAGATCGCATAATAAACAAAACTTATTGTAACATCCAGTTTGCCGATAGGTAAACTGGAGGCGGTAAAGGAAATTAAAGCGTGAACAGTTATAATATTTTTCGTTCATTTTCCGGTAGTTTAAGTAATTCGTGTCTGCAAATTTCACATAGCCGCATCATTGTTTTCAGAGGCAATGTTTCTGCGCGTGTGTTGGCGTCAAATTCCATTTCGTCCATAATTTCGTCGATACGTTGTTTTGAAATAGTGCGTTTGAAAGTGCTGCACAATCCGGCGCGTAGAAATTTGCGCCTATGGAAAAAAATTGCCCGTGTGAATTCGTTGAATAAATTGAGGTCAGGAATTTTGTTGCGTCGTTTCTCTTCGAGAACTAACTTCACTATTGCCGAGTCAACTTTTGGACGCGGCCAAAAAACTGTCGGCGGCATTATACGCACGATCTCCGTCCGGCATTGCGACTGCGTCCAAAGCGATAACGCACCCCAATCTTTACTACCGGGCTTTGCAGTAATCCGCTCTGCAAGCTCTTTCTGAATCGTAACACACATCAATTCAGGCGGCTTGGAAGTTCGCAAAAGATTCGAAATCAACGGCGTTGCAACACAATACGGTAAATTGGAAACTAACT